>JAILBD010000096.1 GCA_024681275.1 Erysipelotrichaceae bacterium | reverse complement strand
GATATTTCACTTCGGTCTGCTGTTTCACTACTGTGACCTCGCAGGTTGCTATCTTGTCATCGCCGGTAGCGTTTGTTCCGTTTGTGGCTGTTGCCGTGATGGTCGTCGTCCCCTCTCCAACCGCCGTAACAACGCCATTTCAGTCAACTGTTACGATTCCGGTAATGTTGTAGTCCCAAAAACTTTCTTTTCCGTTGCGGTCGAAGGCTCAAAGGTGGCGGTCAGGGTCTTTGTTTCTCCCAGCGGCAGGTCAAAAGACTTCTCACTGAGAGAGATATCTGTGACGTCTTCAACGATGACTGTGAAAACTATTTTAGTTATATCTCCAATGTCATATCTGCCTTGAGAATCTTTTGACTCATTCTCAATGGTTACGGAATACGACGGTTCGCCTTCCCATGTAAGGGTTTCTCCGTTCCAGGTCCAGCCGGTCGGGAAAAATCCTGTATCATATTCGGTATAGATAGCGATCTTCGAGATCTTTCCGATTGAAGACGAGAATGTGAACTCGCCATGGCATATAATAATATCTCCAACATACAATGAGGCATTTTCGGCATCGGTATCCCCGTAAATATCACCGGACAAAGTGATCCCGGCTTCGGTATAAGGCATACCTATATCAACATACACGGTATCATCTACATTGATTGTAATCTCCTTGGTTCTGACATCCGCTTTGATCTCTCTGTTTTCAAAAGGCATGATGCCTGTCAGCAGGGCGATCACCGCCAGCAATGTAACGATTGTCTTTCCGATCCTGTTTTTCATATGTATCCACCTCTTTGCAAGCTGTTTTGAATATACAAAAACACTTTGTCTCTATACGCTTTCATTACACCTTATCAGATTGTATCTTATGCAATGTAAGAACGAAAAACAAGAAATCATCCAGCAGACGAAAACATTCTAACAAAAGCTCTGATACTTCCTGTTTTCTCAGAGCTTATGTGTACTTCTCGCATTTAATTCAGTCTGTTCTTTGATGGCTTCTGAACCGTTTTCGTTCCGGTAGATCATAAGAGATCCGGCAGTGATCTCATGAACATGACAGGATCTGTATAAATGCCAAAATCTTTTGTTTTTGCCGGAGATATCAGGCACTCCATTTATCGTACGCTCTTCTGCAGCGCCATATCGCCTTATCAAACCTCTTGTTTGTTCCATGAAGCGTCAGGCAGCTTTCGATCAGTCTGTCCTCAATATCCTTCATTCTCTCTGCCAGATCTGAACAGCTGCAAAACAGGCAGACGCCTCCATCACTCATTTTTTCATTCCTTCCTGCCATGTTTTCAATGATCAGGGTCATCTGATCCGTTTCCAGCTGTTCCATCTTCTCCATCTCATCAAGAAGCCTGCTCAGGTACTTCTTCATATCGCAGTTCTTCCTTTGCAGGATCTTCAGAATCCTTCCGTGTGCGATCCAGATCCGCTCAGGATCAGACCATATATCCCGAAAGAGACGATCAAGCAGTTCTTCATCCCATTCTCTCAATCTTTCCTTCCCTATCTCCAGCATCTGAAAAGAATTGAACCTTGCCGGCTCCTCCCTATCCATATGAAAGGAATGGCCATCATACTGAAAATAGAATTCTTTCGCCTCTTCCAACGTCATATTCAATATCTCCGTCTGCGATCTTTATCCGGTATACTCATCGTTTCCTGTTCTGACTAAACAGTAAGCAGACTGCTGATACAGAAAAGAATGTTCCTGAATCAGAGTTCAAACGATGATCCGGTCAGACTGCATCAAAGTGCCTCTTCCAGTTTCTTCAGGACTTCTGAAACGCCTTCCGCGACTTCTCTGATCGTATCCTCCTCAAAAGGATTCTTCAGATCAGCTTCCTTCAATAAATCGAAATAGCCGAGTGAACCGCCTAGTGAACACAGTTTCATATAGTCTTTCCAGGCGTTTTCCCTATCCTTGCGCATCTTGAGATAGAACTGCAAAGCGCAGATCATGGCCAAAGCATAATCCACATAATAGAAAGGATACATGAAGATGTGCTGCTTCTGCATCCAGAAACCACCGTTATTCAGGAAAACATTATCGCCATAGCTACGCCAAGGCATGAATTTGCTTTCGATATCCTTCCAGATCGTGCGGAGTCCTCCAGCTGAAGGCTGTTCCTTTTCAAAAACCCGATGCTGGAACTCATCAACGCTCACCAGATAGGTGATATTGGCAAGACTGTCAGCCAGATGCTCGTAGACATAGCGATCTCCCTCACCTTCCGGATAGAAGAGCGGATACCATGGCTCCGTAAAGAATTCCATGCCCATGGAATGGATCTCGTTGATCTCTGAAGTGGAATGCGTGTATTCACTGAGGACCTGGTTGCGGTTGGCGATATAGGATTCGAAAGCATGTCCCGCCTCATGGGTCAACACCTTCGTATCGGCACTGGTCCTGTTGAAATTCGAGAAGATGAACGGTGCCTTGTACTTCGGCAATCCGCTGCAGTAGCCGCCAAGGCGCTTGTTGGGCCTGGTCTCCAGATCGAACAGATCGTGTTCCACCATGAAATCAAAGAATTCTCCGGTCTCTCTGGAAAGCTCATGATACATGATGCTGGCTGCCTCTATCATGCCCGCCGTGTCTTTGTCTGGCGTGGAATTGCCCTTCGCAAAAAACAACTGTTCATCGTAGTATTCCAGCTTGTCCAGGTCAAGCCTCTTCCTTTGTTCCTCGTGGATCTGCTTTGCGACCGGAACGATGTAGGAGACGACAGCCTTGCGGAAGCGTTCAATGTCATCCGGCGTATAGTCGAAACGGTGGCGGGAAAGATAGGCAAGATCGATATAATTCGAAAAACCAAGTTTGTCGGCGATCTTGCGACGCACAGCACAGAGACTGCCATAGACATCATCGAGCTGAGCGGAGACAGATTCATACAGAGCAGCCCAGCTTTCCAGAGCCTCTTTCCTCTCGTTGCGATCAGTCGACAGCATGTGTTTCAGCAAGCCATAGAAGTTGCACTCTTCACCGCGGAATATCGTCTTGCACGAAGCTGCGATCTTGGAATACTCGTTGACCAGCTTGGCCTCTTCGACCTTTTCTTCAATGACCTCGCTGCTGTTGGTGCGGATATCCGCATCCAGCAGTTTGAAGAGCTGGCTGCCGAATTCATTTTCAAAATCCTTTCTGAACGGTGAAGCGGCAAGCGCCTCATTGAATTCCCTCATGACGACCGAAAGCCTCGGCGATACCGCATTCAGATACTGTATCTCTTCATCGTAGAAAGGATCGGCCATGTTGATGTCATGGCGGATGTGAGCGATGGAAGACATCGTTCTGAATTCGCTGCCTATCTCCTGCTTCTTCAGCACAGCCTTTTTCGCCGCCGCATAATCGGAAGCTTCATTGAACTCCTTCAATGCTGCATAGATGTCCTTCTCGGTCTCCTCCAAAGAGGGACGGACATATTCCAGATCTTTGAATTTTTCCATTTTTTAATCTCCTGTCTGATCGGCATTATTATGACATATTTTCAAAGTGCAGCATAAAGATATACATTCGGGATCCTCAGCGGTCCGATCTGCATACAAGACTATAAAAGCACCGCTTCTTAATGGTGTAATTTCTATGCAATGAATGCCGCTCCTGCTTCCGGAAACGGGTCGACTCGTCCAGAAAAAGGGTCTGCACAAGAAAGAAAAAAGAAATGAAAAAGAACTGGATCATTATTGTCAATATACTCATCATGATCACACTGCTGACCTTTGTGGTTTTTTATTCCGACTACACGGGCAGGAAAACGACCCAAAGGCAGATAGATCATTTTGAATACACGACGACTACCATGGAACATGTCACCGAGAATTATCTGGAAGGCGAACAGCGCATATGCGATGTCTGGGCACGCTATATCAACAGCAAGAATATGACCATCGAAGAAGCCATCTCCTTCATCCGGATCTCTCACGTGCTGAAGAACGCATCCGCACATATCGTGTATGACGATACACTGGAAGGCCTCTCCACAAGAGCGGGGAACGACAGCTCCGACGATTATTCCGTCTCTTATGCGCGGATGGGACTTCTCAACGACATAAGCTGGATCAAGCAGATCGGAGAAGCCATCAACATCTCCCGTGCCTATACCAACCCGGTCAACGGCGAACAGTCCATCGCTTTCTGCAATTCCGTTACGCTGCACGATCCGCAAAGCGGTGATCTGCGAAATGTCATCCTGCTGCGCGTGCTGCCGCTGTCGGAACTTGAACAGAAATGGGTCTTCCCGCAGGAGGAGTTCGAAAACGCCGAACCATCCATCATCGATGCAGACGGCGATTATATCATCAAGGGACATTCCTTCAAGAATTCCAGCTTCTTTGAGTTTTATAGATCCTACAACCCCGCAGATACTGCGACCACACAGGAACTCTTTGAAAAGATCACTTCATCGACAGGCTCCATCTTCATGCTGAACTCCCGCGCGGAGGAATGCATACTCGCCTATACCCCTGTTGAAGCGGCGGGAGGATGGGCTTTCCTCAGCCTCATGCCGATGAAAGACCTGAGCGTAAGCACTGAGAACTGGCTGCTGATCGGCTGCGTATCTGCCGGTCTTCTCATCCTCTTCCTGTTTGATCTGGCAGTCATGCGCAATTTCAACAAGAGACTCCGGGTGGCAGCCAGCGAAGCGGCCGCGGCAAACAAAGCGAAGACCGACTTCCTATCCACGATGTCTCACGATATACGCACACCTATGAACGCGATCATCGGCCTCACGACGATCGCAGAAAAGAATCTGGGCGATACCGAAGCGGTGGGAGAGAACCTGCGCAATATCTCGATGGCCAGCAATCATCTGCTCACCCTGATCAACGATATCCTGGATATCTTCAAAGTCGAAAGCGGAAAACTGAACCTCAGCCCGCTGACCTTCTCCATCGTTGAAACGGCGGAAAATCTTGTGAACCTGTCTCAGCCTATGGTCAAGGAAAAGAACATCGAGTTCAACTTCCGCATCGGAAAGATGGAAAGAGAGTACTTGTATGCCGACCAGCTCCGTCTGAATCAGATCTACATCAACATCCTTTCCAACGCCATCAAATATACGCAGCCCGGCGGAAAAGTCAGTGTGGACCTGCGCGAAGAAGAAAGCCAGAAACCGGACTGTGTGCGGCTGCTTTACAGAGTCTCTGATACCGGCATGGGCATGAGCCCCGAATTCATGGCAAACATGTATCAGCCATTCTCGCGCCAGACCGACAGCCGGGTGAACAGCATTCAAGGCACCGGACTGGGACTCGCCATCACGAAACAGATGGTCGATCTGATGAAAGGAAGCATCGAATGCCAGAGCGAACAGGGAAAAGGAACGACATTTACCGTTGTGCTCGACCTTCCTGTTGCGGACCGGCAAAGAGACGATATGGTGCTTGATCCGATGGACGTCCTGATCGTTGACGACGATGAGATCCTTCTTGATACAGCGGTCGATACGCTGGAATCCCTCGGCGTGACAGCTGACCGTGCCAGAAGCGGACAGGAAGCGCTGGACATGATCGCAAAACGCCATAAGACGGGGCATGACTACAGTGTCGTGATCCTCGACTGGAAGATGCCGGATCTCGACGGCATCGAAACGATACGCCGGATCCGCGCGGAAGAAGGAGAAAGCATCCCTATCCTGCTGATATCCGCTTACGACTGGTCGGATATTGAAGATATGGCCAAAGAAGCCGGTGCAAATGGCTTCGTCAGCAAGCCGCTGTTCCGCTCCAAGCTCTACGACAAGATCAATGCCCTGCTTGGGACCGAAGCAAGATCCATCGAACCGGAAAACGACTATTCCGATCTGCAGGGAATGAACATCCTTATTGCAGAAGACAACGATATCAACTGGGAAATCATTTCCGCCATGCTCAGCATGTTCGGCATCACGACAGAACGTGCCGAAAACGGACGCATCTGCGTCGACAAAATGAAACAGGCGGAACAGGGAGCTTATGCCCTGATCTTCATGGATATACAGATGCCGGAGATGAACGGACTCGATGCGACAAGGAACATCCGCAAACTGGATGATCCATGGGCATCTTCCATCCCGATCATCGCCATGACGGCGGACGCATTCTCAGAAAACGTCACAGAGTGCCTGAACGCAGGCATGAACGGACATATCGCAAAACCGATAGACATCAAACTTGTCATTAAAGAGATCCGCAGGATCAAAGAGGAGAGATCATGAAAAAACTGCTCTGCACCATTCTGGTCATCTGCACGCTTGCATCGCTGACTGCATGCAGCAGCAAACCGCAGGAAGAGACCGACACCGGCTTCAGACCGGCTCTCGACACAGAGACCGACTGCAAGATCACCGTAGCCGGAAACTATGATAACTTTGAAGCTCTAGAAGCTGAATTCGACCGCTTCAACGAGTTCTATCCAAATGTACAGCTGAACTATGTGAAACTGGACGACTACAACAACGTGCTGGGAACGGTGCTTGAAAGCAACGACAGACCCAATATCTTCTTCTCCTATACCTGGATGATCGGAAACCAGCAGTACGATCAGGTCGTCTCCCACATGGAAGATCTGTCAGACTCTGCCCTGGGTCTGGATCTGAGCTGCATCCGTTCGGGTCTGATCAACCACGATACGCAAGACCAGGCCCTGCTTGTTCCGGTCTTCTCCAGGACCTATGGCATGCTGGTGAACAACGACCTGTTTGAAAAAGAAGGTCTCAGCGTCCCGACCACATGGACGGAACTGATGGATGTCTGCGAAGCATTCCGCAGCAAAGGCTACAGCAGCCCGATGATGGGCTACAGCCTCAAATCATCCAGCTATTTCATGAATACGGTCGCCTATCCGCTCTTTACAGCCACACTTGCTGAAGTCCCGGAAGCGCTCGCGCTGGCCAATAAACTGGATCCAGCCGCAGGAGAATACATGCGTCCGGCACTGGAGACCGTGGTCCGGCTGATCCAGAACGGCTGTATCGACCTGAATGAATGCGATCAGATCGAAGACAACTACACCAAGGTGATCCTGCGCTTTTTTGAAGGCGATGTACCGATGATGATCTGCACAGCAGACACCGTCTCCGGAACCAAGAAACGCGAAACACAGTCTGAGGCATTCACCAGGACGCCTTTCAATTACACGTTCTCACCGCTCCCTCTGACAGAAGACGGCGGATATTTTATCGACAGCCCATCCATAGAGTTCTCTGTCAACAAGGACTGCAATGATCTTGAGATGGCCAACGAATTCATGCGCTTCCTGATCACAAATGAAGAACTGAAAGAGATGGCCTCCGTGAAACGTCTGCTGACGCCTACCAAAGACCTGTCCCTTGATTCAGTCTACGCACCATTCGGACAGATATCATCAGACCGCATCATCTCCCCGGAAGTCCTCGGCATTACCGATGCGCTCACCACCCAGATCAGAGTGGCGGCATTCCAGGTCGGAAAAGGCGAGATCACCATAGATGATGCTGTCAAAATGTACGGCAGTTTTGAGTGAGACCGGACATCATCAGACACATCATAGAGTATTAAAAACCGTTATTCATTTCTGAATAACGGTTTTCTTCAGCGGGTATCATGACAGTTCTTCAGATCCGTCTTTCATAACAGATCCAGAGAGTTTATGATCTCTTCATATTCACTATCAGTAAGGATCTTTGCCCAAAGCCCATAATGGACCTCGTCAAAACCGGCATCAAGCATCGTCTTCTGATCAGGCGCATCTATATAATACAAAGCCGGTCTGTCTTCACCCATCACACGATATGTGGACAGCCTGCATGACACGCCCTTATAAATGAATCTATCCTTCATGATCTCTTCCTGTTTTCCCTTCTCTTGTCATCCTGATCAAAAGACGCCAGATGATGCGGAAATCTTGTCTTTGTTCAAGGACCAATGATCAGATCCGATCAGCAGAGCAGGCTGTTTTAAACAGTCATTCTTTCTTTTTTCCGAAGAACTCTTCTTTTGTGATCTCCCTGCTCTATCTGACTCTTCTTTGGTAAAGGCGTTGTATTTGTAGTCGACGTCATAATAGTGAGCTTCCATCGGCTCCTGCTTCTGTTTGTGAAACACGATCGCAAACAGGGAAATGAAAGTCCCGACTGCTCCTATGATGCCTATCCCCAGCAGAATGGAGGCAAACATCCCGGGATGAATGAAAAGCATGATCAGTCCAATAAAGATCCCGAAGAAAAACATGCAGCCGAAGGTCTCTATCAGACGTTTTTCACCCTCTGTCGCCTTCCAGCTTCCTGAGGCGTGAAATTCCTTTCCCTTGCGCCGTTCATAAAGCGGTATCCCGATACGGGTGCTTTCTTCCACGCTTTCACGCACGATGTTTTCAGCTTTTTCGGAAATGCCTTCGTTCATCTCTTTTTCCCTAGACTCAATTGACATTGATCTGCACAGTACCATCAGTCTGGCCGATGGTCGTTACCTGCAGGACATATCTTTCGGGATCAAGC
>JAILBD010000048.1 GCA_024681275.1 Erysipelotrichaceae bacterium | reverse complement strand
ATAAGAACACCCTGGTCCTGGAACAGGATTTCCCGATCAGCGCAGCCGGTGATGTGTTCACCAGCATGAATCCGAATTTTGACGGGGATTACGCAAAGTTCAAGCATGAACCTTCTGACATGTGCAGTGATCAGTATCTGCATATGATCGAATTCTATTCAGCCGGCAGGGACACCTTCGTCTGTACCGAGAATCTCTATTCGCAGATGGGCGAGATCTTCGGCTGGTTTGAAGAAAGCGACAAGGCTTATCTGTGCCATGTCGAGGATGCCCATATGCTGGAAGGTTTTGCGGGTGCCGATGTCCAGGTGATCGAATTCGAGAAGAAGGATGGCAATACGCTGATCCTGAAGACGGATCTTTGCATGTCCAAATCCGGAGATCTGTTCAAGCTGGAACCATAGTCGTTTTCATAAACTGTCCGCAATATCGTCCAGCTCTTCTGATCCGGATCGGAAGATATGGCACCGGAAAGGCAGGACACAAGTCATATAAGATAAAAATACAGAAGGCGTTTCTTGTGCCTTCTGTATTTTCTTGTGGTCCGGTCCGTTTTCGGTCTGAGTGTCGATGATCATGAATCTTTATCTGTTGTGATGACTGTTTCATATAAACTGAGAACAGACCTTGCGAAATCGTCTGATGAGAACGTTTCAGCTTTCTCAGCTGAACCTGCCCGCATCTGTTTTCTGAACTTCGAATCCGTCAATAGCTTTTCGGCATGTTTCAGAAAACTCTCGCGGTCCTGATAGATCAGACCGTTCTTCCCGGCTTCCAGCACGCCATCGAGTGCTTCATCTTCACGGCAGAGCAGAGGCAGACCTTCCGCCATGGCTTCCAGATAGCTCATGGAGTGAAGTTCAAAGACGGAGGCGGATACGAAGATATCGGAGATGGCGTAATAGCGCCACATGTCTTCAAACGGGATGCGGCCGGCAAAGATGACATGATCCTTGATATGAAGTCTTTCTGCCTGCTTTTCCAGATGTTTTCTTTCTGGCCCTTCTCCGACGATCAGCAGGAGGGCTTGCGGAACTTTTTCCAGAAGCGGCGGCAAAAAGGAGATAAGCTCTCCGATGTTCTTTTCTTTGCTGAGGCGGGATGCGCAGATCAGTATCCTTGCGTTGTCGGGGATCCCCAATGTGCAGCGGAGTTCCTTCTTTTCGTTCGGATAGAGGATCTGACAGTACTTTTTCAGTTCGATGCCGTTGGGGATCACGACGAGGCGGTCCTTGACTTTGCTCAGGAAGGGGAAGCTCAGGGCTTTTTTTGATGGAACGACGATCCTGTCGGCAGAACGGTAGAAGACAGCACCTACAACTTTGGCCAATGCTTTGATGACGGGAACATCTTTCGCCTTGCCGAATACATAGTAGGCATAGTCGGTGTGACAAGTCATCAGGAGCGGAGCGCCACATCTTTTTCTGATCTTCATGGCCATGGTCAGAGTCGTTGCTTCCGACTGGGCATGGATGATGTCCGGTCTCCAATCGATCAGTTCCTTGATCAATGGATCATGAAAGGCAAAACTGACACGCATTCCCGGAGCGTAATAAGCTGCTACGGATCGGATGAAATAGTCATCCCCCTCCCTATAAGAGACATCATGATCAGACAGTGTCAGGATCCTGACTTCATGTCCTTGTGTTCTAAGGCCGGCGCAGAGGGCAAAAATGGATGTCGTGATGCCACCGAGATTGTGCTTGTAGAAATCTGTTGTGATGAGGATCTTCATATGCTTGCGGGTGCCCCTTTGGTCTTTTTGTTCGCGTGTCATTTTTACAGACTGTTCACCTTTATCCCATTGTATACGAAAAGATCTTTAAATTTTGCTGAATTATCATTAAGTTTACATTTATATATGATTATCGTGTTCAAGATTCTGATCTTGTGGAAGGTATGGAAGAAACAGGACACTGAAAAAGCAATCTGATGATCTGAAGGAAACTGTCATAGTTCTCTATTTTGAAGTTTTGAAAAGTGTCCGGCTGCTATGAAAAAGTCGCCGATTTTCAAATTGTTTTGTCTGCCTGCTTCTTTTATCATGAAGACAGATAGAAAGATATCTGATGAAAAAGGAGAATAAAAATGGAAGAGAGAACATATGATCTGAATGAAGTCGCAATGATGAGCGGTCTGACGACG
>JAILBD010000047.1 GCA_024681275.1 Erysipelotrichaceae bacterium | reverse complement strand
AGATCTTCCTGATCATCATCCTCATTTCCCTTTGCGCATGTTCTTCTTCATCAAAAGACGAAGCCAAAGACATGACGCTGAACAGATTTGAGGGAGAGATCCAGGTCACAGAGTCGGCAAAAAACATCAGCCATTTTGCCGGCATGAACCTCTACAGCGGCTACGCCCTCTTCACAGAAACGGAAAGCTACAGCTGGATCATGCTTGACGGCAGCACGCTTCTGAAAATGGATGAAAAGACGCGCACATCCATCGAAACGAAAGCCAGCCATCTGAAGATCAGAGTCGAAGAAGGAAACCTCTTCTTCTGTGTTCCGCAACCCCTGAAGGATCATGAAACTCTGGAATTTGAGACCACCAACATGACGCTCGCCATCAGAGGCACGACCGGCCTGGTCAGAGCGATATCGGAAAGGCTGACGGCTGTCGTCCTCCTGGAAGGAGAAGCTGAGATCACAACGAAAGAAGAGACGCAGACCATCCGCACCGGACAGAGAGCCGATATCTCAAGCGATCCCGAAGGAAAGGTCTCCATCGCCCTCACGCCGATCGCCATGGGCGGAGATGTCGGCGATTTTGCCCAGAGCGAGATCGATGCCGACGCTTCGATCAGAAAAAAGATCGAAGACGATCACGGACAGACAGACTTTCTGAGCGAAGAGGATATGATCGCTGTCCTGTCCGGATTTACCGGCAGATGGACAGGTCCGCCTTTCGCTGTCCGGAACTGGAACTACGAATATCCCGTATTGGATCTGCTTATGAATGAACGGGGCTTCGGTTTTCAGTATTCGCAGGAATACCTGGATCATTTAAAGGCGTACAACGACGCCGCAGCTGCTGAAGAAAGGGAGATGATACCTATGAGTCCCACTCCTCCTGTATCCAAGCTGGATGAGATCCGCATCCTGAACGATCACAGTCTTCAGCTGCTTTTCGGGACCATGACGCTTTCAGACGACGCTTCTGTCCTGGAGATCGTCGTCAAAAACACTTCTGAACATCTGACATATACCCGGATCCCATAAGACCGGCTCCGGCAGGATCTGCATATCAAAAACCTGCAGGTCCATGACTCTGCAGGTTTTTATATAAACTGTGGAACAAGGGGGTCCCATCTCATAAGAGAGCCCCGCCCCTTTCAGATCTCAGTCGCAGAAGTGGCCGAACATCGCCTGCTTCTCATAAGAGACGTGTTTGAGATCCAGTTCCTCGATGATGTGTTTCGGTTCCCCTCTGACATACATCTCCTCTTCCGGCTCCAGATTCCCCTTGTCGGAATCGATGTAGATCGCCAGCGGCCTTCTGAGTCCGATCGCATAGGACAGCTGGACCTCACACCATTTCAGATCATGCTTCTTCAGCAGCTCCTTCGCGAACTTCCTTGCCATATAGGCACCGGAAAGGTCGACCTTGGAAGGATCCTTGCCATTCATGCAGCCGCCGCCCACATTGGCGAAAGACTGATAGGCATCGACGACGATCTTCCTGCCGGTGAGTCCGGCATCGCCTTCAAAACCGCCGATCTCGAAGCGTCCTGTCGGATTGATCAGATAGTTGTAGACCTCTATCCCATACTCGTCACAAAGCCCCTTGGCGATATCCTTCAGGATCTGATCGGTGACAGCCCTGTTTTTCTCCGAGTTGTTGTAGGAGATCGTGAAATCCCTGATACCGACCAGATCGAAGTCATCATCGTAGATCCCTGTGATCTGCGCCTTGCCATCCGGATAGAAATCCTCATGGGTATGAACGAGCTCATCGTACTTCCTCGCCAGCCTCTGCAGGATGATCATCGCCACCGGCAGCAGTTCCTTGGTATCATCGCAGGCATAGCCGAACATCATGCCCTGATCCCCGGCACCCGACACTTCATCGTTGGTACCCAGAGCGATGTCCGCCGACTGCTTGCCGATATTGTCGATGATCTCATAGTCATCCCTGTAGCCGATATCGCGCAGGACCCTTCTGGCGATCTGCTTCGCATCAAAAACAGCCTTGCTGGTGATCTCGCCGGTGATGAAGATCTTGCCCTTCCCGCCGACCGTCTCGATCCCGCACCTGCTGCCCTGATCCTGTCTCAGACACTCGTCCAGGATCGCCGAAGAGATCTGATCACAGACCTTGTCAGGATGGCCTCTGAAGACGATCTCATTTGAGAATAATTTCATGTTTCCTTCTTTCTAACCTAAGAAAAA
>JAILBD010000036.1 GCA_024681275.1 Erysipelotrichaceae bacterium | reverse complement strand
GAGACGGCCAGAGCCTATGAAGAGGTCGCAAGGCAGATCGCTGAGATCAGGCCGGATACGATCATCTTTACGAGTCCGCATTCCATCATGTATTCGGATTATTTTCATATCTCGCCGAAAGAGAAGGCGAGAGGTTCTTTTGCGGATTTCAATGCGCCGCAGGTCTCTTTTGAAGAAAGATACGATACGGGATTCGTCGATCGTCTCTGTGAACTGTGTGAGGAAGAAGATTTCCCGGCCGGTACCTTGGGTGAAAGGAAGCCTTTGCTGGATCATGGGGTGATGGTGCCTTTGTGGTTCATCAGGAAAGTGTACCAGGGAGGATCGATCGTCAGGATCGGACTGTCGGGTCTCGATCTGATGAAGCACTACCGTTTCGGGCAGCTGATCGCAAAGGTCTGCGATGAGATGGATAAAAAGATCGTGCTGATCGCCAGCGGGGATCTTTCACACAAGCTGCAGACTTACGGTCCTTACGGTTTTGCCAAGGAGGGACCGGAATATGATGAGCGGATCATGGACGTCTGCTCAAGGGCGGCGTTTGACGAGCTGTTTGATTTCAGTGAGGACTTCCTGGATAAGGCGGCCGAATGCGGCCATCGTTCTTTCGTCATCATGGCCGGTGTCTTTGACGGGTTTGATGTAGAGGCAAAACAGCTTTCTCATCAGGATGTGACCGGAGTGGGCTATGGTATCTGCACCTTCTATCCGAAAGGCAGGAATGAGAAGAGGCGCTTCCTGAAGGAATATGAGCAGAAGGTTCTGAAACAGCTCGAAGAGAAATATGAGGATGCCGATCCGTATGTGAAGCTGGCATACAGGAGCGTGGAGAGCTACGTCTTAAGATCTGAAGCGGTCAGGGAATTTGAAGGTCTGCCTGAGGAGATGCTGAAAAAGAGAGCGGGCACTTTCGTTTCCATCCATGAGAATGGCGTGCTGAGGGGCTGCATCGGCACGATCGCCGCGACCAGGAAGAACATCGCCGAGGAGATCGTCGGGAATGCGATCTCAGCCTGTTCCAGGGATCCGCGTTTCGATCCGATCCGGCCGGATGAACTGAAGTGGCTGGACATCAGCGTGGATGTGCTGAGCGAAGCGGAGGATATCAGTTCCGCAGAAGAACTGGATGTCAAACGATACGGCGTCATCGTCTCGCAAGGCATGAGAAGAGGCCTCCTGCTTCCGGATCTGGAAGGTGTCGACGATGTGGAAGATCAGATCAGGATCGCCGCAAAGAAGGGCGATATCGATCTGAACAGGAAATACAGACTGCAGCGTTTCGAGGTCATCCGCCATGGCTGAGATGCAGGTCTGTGATGTCTGTTTCCGCCACTGTCATCTGAAAGAGGGACAGATCGGTTTCTGCGGCGGCAGGATCAATGAGGGAGGAAAGATAAAGGCATACAATTACGGCAAGATCACGAGCCTGGCGTTGGATCCGATCGAAAAGAAACCATTGAACAGGTTCTATCCCGGTTCCCGTATCCTGTCGGTGGGAAGCTTCGGCTGCAACATCCGCTGTCCTTTCTGTCAAAACCATGAGATCTCCTGGTCCAAGGAAGCGTTCATGCATACGGAAAGGATGAGCGTGATCGCTCCGGAAGAGCTTCTGAGGGCCGGTCTTGAATTGCAGAAGCGAGGGAACATCGGCATCGCTTTCACCTACAACGAACCGCTGATCGGCTATGAGTATGTCCTGGATTGCGCCAAGCTCTTTCATGAGGCCGGAATGAAAACAGTACTGGTGTCCAACGGGACCGCTGAACTGCAGATACTGGAGAAGATCCTTCCCTATATCGATGCGATGAACATCGATCTCAAGGGATTCAGCGATGCGTATTATGAAGGGGTCCTGCAGGGAAACAGGAAGCAGGTCATGGACTTCATAGAAAAGGCAGCTGAAGGCTGCCATATGGAAATCACGACGCTGATCGTGCCGGGAGAAAACGACAGCGAAGAGGAGATGAGACAGATCTCATCGTGGATCGCCGGTCTTCATCACGGTGAAGATATCCCGTTGCATATCTCCCGTTTCTTCCCGCGTTACAGGATGACAGATCGTAAGGCGACAGATGTCTCTTTGATCTATCATCTTGCGGATGTCGCCAGGGAGAAGCTGAGATACGTCTATACCGGAAACTGCTGAAGCAGAGAAAAGAGAAAAAACGCGATATGGCAAAAAGAAAAGAAAAAGAATATGATCAGGAACAGATCCGGGAATTGGATCAGATCATCCTGGCACTGGCAACGGTCTATGGCCCGATCGATGTTTATGAACTGATAGACAAGATCCGCTTTTATTTTCCAAAACAATACAAGTATCTGAATAAAAAAGAACTGTATGACATGATCATGATCATGGCGGATAATGGTGCGTTCTATTTCGATAAGGCTGAATTTGTTTCCATGTTTTCAGAAGAGGAGATCGATGAGCTTCTTTCCATAAGAGAGATCAGGGCGATGTTCGATGCCGATTTTGAGAAGGTCTTTGAAGATCCGGATGAGA
>JAILBD010000157.1 GCA_024681275.1 Erysipelotrichaceae bacterium | reverse complement strand
TTTTATGAACGAAAAGAACAGAGGTCTTCTTTATGTACTGCTGGGAGCGATCGCCTTTTCCCTGGGCGGCATTTTCGTCAAGCTGATCCCCTGGAATCCGATCGCCATCAATGCCGGACGCTGCATCTTTTCTTCGCTGATTATCTATTCCTATATCCGTCTGAGCAAACATCGTCTGATCGTCAACAGGACCGTCGTTCTGGGTGGTCTCTGCGTGGCGGCGATGTTGCTGTGCTACGTGGCTTCGATCAAGTACACCAGCGCAGCCAACGCCATCGTGCTGGAATACACGGCACCGATCTTTATCGTCATTTTTGAGGCGCTGTTCTTCAGAAAGAAGCCGGACAGGCTGGATCTGATCGTCTGTCTCGTCGTCTTCATCGGCATCTGCATCGTCGTATCGGAAGGCCTGGGCAAAGGCGGTCTCTTCGGAGACATGGTGGCACTGGCTTCCGGCGTCTTCTATGCGTTCACGATCATGCTGAACGACTTTGAAGGGGGAGATTCCCTGTCTTCCGTCCTCTTCGGTCACGTCCTGACGGCCATCATCGGTTTCCCGTTCATCTTTCAGCAGGACCTGAGCCTGAACAATATGTTTCTGGTCGTGGCTCTGGGCATCTTCCAGGCCGGTGCCGGATACACCCTGCTGGCAGTGGGTCTGAAGAAGTCGGAGCCGCTTGCCGCCTCTCTTGTCGCCAGCATCGAGCCGGTCCTCAATCCGATCCTGGTCGCGGTCTTCTACAAGGAATACGTCGGGGTGAGGACACTTCTTGGCGCTTTCATCGTCATCGTTTCGATCGCGGTCTACAACATCCTGTCTTTAAAAAGGAACAAGGAGTCCACATAAATGAACATCGTCCACTTCATCGAAAAGATCCCGTTCTGGGAGATCGAATTCCTCGAAGAGATCGCCTGGCCTTACTTTGTGATCCTTTATCTGATCGACGCCTTCTGTACATACAGGATGTACCGCCGTTTCAATGAGCCGGGCTGGCAATGCCTGATCCCTTTCTATAACTGGAAGGTCTGTTTTGAGCACTGCTGGGATCTGAAAGCCTTCCGTGAACACCTCTTCCTTGAAGTCTGCGGACTCGTTCTTCCGTTCATAGACGTGTCTTTTCACAGCGAGCTTCTTGTCTTCCTTTTTTCTCTGCTCGACATCGCTGTCGCCTGTCTCGGGCTGAGACACGGGATCGAGATCGGCATCTTCACATTGAGATCCTTCGGTTATGATGTGAAAAGATATCTCTGGTCCATCTTCTTCTTTGACTTCGCCCTCATCCTCTCCCTGAAAGGAAAATACCAGGGAAACTTCAGCCATCATCACTGATCCTCAAAAGAGATCCCCCTTCTTTGTACCGAAATTCAAAAACATTTTATAATAAGGGTAGAACAGTAAAAGGGGGATTTTTTATATGAAAGTTTTACTGGCAGGCGCTTTCGGCAATCTCGGTTTTGAGATCCTGAAGGCTCTGGTCGATCGCGGATACGAGGTCGTCGCAGCTGATCTGAAAGAAAAGGAAAACAACGGTCTGGAAGGAAAATACACGTTCAAGGCCATCGATGCGACAGATCTGGAGACTCTGAATGGTCTGTGCGATGGTGTCGACAACGTCATCACGACGATGGGTCTGACGACATCTTCCACCAGATTTACAGCTTATGATATAGACTATCAAGGCAATCTGAATCTTTACAACGAGGCAAAAAGGGCCGGTGTGAAGAAGTTCAATTATGTTTCTGTCATCTCCTGTGATGAGCCGGGTGCTGAAAAGGTCCCGATGCTGCATGCGAAATATCTGCTGGAGCAGGAGATCAAGAAGGGCGATATGGAGTATGTCATCTATCGTCCGACCGGTTATTTCTATGATATCGCCAAGGTCTTCAAGCCTTACGTCGACAAGGGCGAGATGCAGCTGCTGAAGGGATATCACGGTGTCAAGGCAAACGTCGTCGACTGCCCGGATTTCGCGCAGTTCATCGTCGGGCACATGGATGACACGAATGTCACTTACAATATCGGCGGCAAGGAGACCTACACCTACGAGGAGATGGCCAAGATGTGCTTCAGAGCAGCCGGCAAACCGGTCATCATCAAGGACTCTCCGATCTGGATGTTCTCGATCCTGGCGAACCTTCCAAAGATCAAGAAGGAAGGCAAGCACGACATCATCATGTTCTCAAAGTGGACGCTGTCCCATGATCTGGTAGGTGATACCGAAGTGGGCGATCACTCTTTTGCGGAATATATCAAAGAGTACTTCGGAGGCAAGGCATAATGTTCCATCTGGATCCATCCTATGTCGGCAAAGTGTGGCCGGCTTTCATGTGGGGCGTGACGCTCGTCGCGGCGCTGGGCTGCTGCATGGGTTTCAAGGAATTCGTCTGGTTCATGTCGGTAGGCTATGGCTTCTCCGTCATGTGCATCGGCATCTTCCATCTGCTGTTCGGCCTGATCAGTCATACGATCACGCTCGGCAGGGCGGTCATGTCGATCCTCTTCATCATCTATGGTTACCGTCTTGGTGGCTATATTCTTAAAAGAGAGCTGACCAACAAGGACTACAGAAAGACGCTGGAGTCCACCGGTTCGACCAAGGCGATGCCGATCCCGGTCTCGCTGTTCATGTGGGCTTATTCCATGTGGATGTACACGGCTGAGACTTCAGCATTGTCCTATCGGGTCATCAACGGCAAGGGCGACAACCTCTTCCTGTGGCTGGGCATCCTGGTCATGGCTCTGGCGATCTATGGCGAAGCGACGGCTGACCATCAGAAGTCTGCCGCCAAGAAGATCGCGCCGAAGCGTTTCTGCGACACCGGCCTCTACAGATACTGCCGCTGTCCGAACTACTTCTCGGAAGTCATGTTCTGGGTCGGCGTGACGATCACCGGTATCGGTGCCGTTCAGGGAAAACAGTGGATCATGGTCCTGCTGGCTCTGGTCCTGATCACCTATGTCATGTACAATTCCGCTTCCCGTCTGGAACTCAGACATGAGAAGACCTACGGTCTGGATCCGGAATATCAGAAATATTCGGATACTGTTCCGTTGCTGTTTCCGTTCACGAAACAGTATCATTCCATGAAGGTATACAGGGACTGATATGAAAGAGTTCTCTGTGCCGATGGCACTCTTCGATTACATCCCGGTCTTCTTTTTCGCAGCGGGGTCGCTGATCCTGCTAAGGGATCTGATCGGAAAGATGAAGAAGGCGTCTTTCTGTTGTTTTGCTTGCGGTGTCTTTCTGGTCACGGCAGCCGGTTTTCTGAAGGCGACCTACAAACTGCTTTATGCCCTGGGTGTCGGGGACTTCCTGTGGATGTCGAAGCAGTTCTTCTCCAACCAGTCCCTGGGATTCCTGCTGGCGGGTTTGGGTCTGATGCTGCATGTCCTGAAGAAGGAGAGAACATACGGATTCCTTCCGGTGATGGCTCTGGTCGGGATCATGGTCGTGGGCCTCTGTGCTCTGGATGCGGGTCTCTGTTTCCAGGCCAGCAAGCTGAAAAAGAGGAATGCGTTGCTTTGCTTCATCCTGTCTTTCTTCCTCTGCCTGGGGATGGGCTATCTTTCCAGCAAGGACTTTGACAAGGCGTTCATGAACTGGATCGCCCAGTTCATCAATGTGTTCGGACAAGGCCTCTACTTTGCCGGGATCC
>JAILBD010000251.1 GCA_024681275.1 Erysipelotrichaceae bacterium | reverse complement strand
AACTGGATCGCTTTCGCTTTCCAGTGTGCTTCCCTGCTTCTTTTTGTGACACTGCTGCTGATCAACAGGAAGGAGCTGATCTATGAGATCAGGGCCCGTTTTTCAAGGAATACGAAGTGATGATATCCATTTACTTTATCTTCTGAAAAACATATACTTAAAATGATGAAAAGGGAGGAAAAATCATGAGCAACAAATATGCCGGAACAAAAACGGAGAAGAACCTGGAAGCGGCTTTCGCCGGCGAATCACAGGCCAGAAACAAGTACACGTATTTTGCTTCTAAGGCAAAAAAGGAAGGATATGAGCAGATAGCTGCTTTGTTCCTTAAGACCGCTGAGAACGAGAAAGAACACGCCAAAATGTGGTTCAAGGAACTCAACGGTATCGGTGATACAGCTGAGAACCTCAAGGCAGCAGCTGACGGCGAGAACTATGAATGGACAGACATGTATGAGGATTTTGCCAAGACCGCTGAAGAAGAAGGCTTCAAGGCACTGGCTGCAAAATTCAGACTCGTCGCTGCCATCGAAAAGCACCATGAGGAGAGATACAGAGCGTTGCTGAACAACGTAGAGACGAAGGCCGTATTCGAGAAATCCGAGGTCAAAGTCTGGGAATGCCGCAACTGCGGTCACATCGTTGTCGGCACGAAGGCTCCGGAAGTCTGCCCTGCTTGCGCTCATCCGCAGTCATACTTCGAAGTCAACGCTGAGAATTACTAAAAAATCGAACGTCAGTTCGATTTTTTAATCTCTATATCATCGATCAGACAGGAAGCAACTTTCTGAAAGTGCTCGGGATCCTTGTTGACCATATAGATATACTCAGGATCGTGGTCTGTATCGAACAGATCGTTTTCTTCCAGAAAACTGTTCAGATCATCTATGACGCACCTTGATGAAGATACGATCTTCAAAGAAGGTGCTTTTATACTGATCAGATCAGCAAGCAGATCGTAGTGCGTGCAGCCCAGGATCAGCGTATCGATATCCTGATCCAAGAGAGGTCTCAGATACTCTTCGATCGCAGCATCCATCTCCTTATCATCTTTGAGGAACTTTCCTTCTTCGACCAGCGGAGCGAGTTTCGAAGAGGCGATCTGAATGACACCGATTTCCGGATCCAGACAAAGGATCCTCTTTTCGTATTCTTTGGTCGCAACCGTCGCTTCTGTTGCCATGATGCCGATCTTTTTGTTTTCGGTAAGTGAGACGGCTTTTCTGACCGTGGGGGCAATGACGCCGAATACAGGGATGTCGCAATAGGCTCTGGCCGCTGTGGAAGCATTGCAGTCAGCGGTATTGCAGGCGATGATGATCGCCTTGAGATCGTAGTTTCTGATGACGTCGATATCATTCAAAGTCAAAGAGATGATCTGTTCTCTGCTTTTCTCGCCATAGGGCATATTCTCGGTGTCACCGAAAAAGACGATGTTCTCGTTCGGAAGTTTTTCCCTGATCTGTGAAACGGTGGTCAGACCGCCGATGCCTGAATCAAAGACACCTATATATCTTCTTTTCATAGAGCGTTCACGATCTCCTTGAAATGTCTGCCTCTTTCTTCGAAACCGGAATACTGGTCGAAGGAAGATGTGGTAGGAGAAAGAAGGACGGTATCACCGCTTTGCGCGAATTCATTGGCCTTTAAGACCGCTTCTTTCAGATCGCTGACGATGACCGGATCTTCAACGAGATCTCCGGCGATGCGTTTTCCGGCCGTTCCGAAGCCGATGATCTTTTTCACACAGGAAAGATGCTTGCGCATTTCCGACATATCGAGACCTTTCTCGTAGCCGCCCACCAGCAGGATGACACCTTTTTCAAAGGAATCCAGGGCTGTGATGGCGGCATCGGTATTGGTCGCTTTGGAATCGTTGTAGTATCTGATGCCATCGATCTCTCTGACGAATTCAATGCGGTGCTCAACACCTTTGAAATCGGATATCGTTCTGATGATGTCTTCATTGGAAATGCCTAAAGCTTTGGCAACCATGATCGCGATGATGATGTTCTGCTGATTGTGTCTGCCGACCAGTCTGATGGCATCCAGAGGCAATACTTTTTCACCATTGACCCACATATATCCGTCTTTGATGAAGCCGTCATGATCCTGGCTGTCCAAAGAGAAGTCTTCGATCCTGCAATGGATCGGATATCTTTCCGTGTATTCTTTCAGGACAGCATCATCCGCATTGAGGATGAAAAGGTCGTTGCCTTTCATGTTGCGGTAGACTTCGGTCTTGGATCTGTAGTAGGCATGAAGAGATCCCATGGTCTCGAGGTGGTCCGGTGTCATATTGATGATCGTTGCGATCTCAGGACGGAACCTGTCGATGTCGACCAGCTGATGGTTGGAGATCTCCAGAGAGATGTAATAGCCATCATTTTCCATCAGATCATGGTCAAGGACCAGTTCACACAATGGGGTGCCGATATTGCCGCCGACCAGAGCCTTGTCTTTGAAAGCTGCTTTCAGCAGTTCATAGACGATGGTCGTTGTGGTCGTTTTTCCGTTTGTTCCTGTGATGGCGACATAGTGCTGAGGCTTCGACACATCAAAAGCGAGTTCGATCTCGGTGATGATGGGGATCTTTCTCTCCTGAAGCCTTCTGACGATGGCGGAGACAGGAGGCACACCGGGGTTTTTGACGACCAGATCGAAGTCTTTTTCAAAGACGGACATATCCTGATCAAGGATCGTGACATCCATTTCTCTGAGCAGTTCCAACTGCGGATCTGAAGGCGTCTTCTTCTCCGACAGGGTGATCTTTGCGCCAAGCCTATGCAGTACTTTTATCGCCGCCATGCCTGATCGTGCCAGGCCTATGACGAGCACTTTTTTACCCTTATAATCCATACGAATTAATTTTATCATTATTATTGACATAATAAACAGAATGAGTAAAAATGAGGATAATGAATGCTGAGGTATCACTAAGCAATCCATCAGCCGGATATTTCGATGTCGTTACGATCGAGAATATCGAGGATAAAAACTGTTTTTCTTACGCAGATTATGAAGGTTTTTTGTGTGAAATGTGCGTCTACGAAGACGGTCTGATCCTTTTCAGACAGGGAAAAGATCATCTCCTTGAACTGCATCTGAAGGAAGAAAAATATGCCAAAATCACAAGTGCCGAAGGTTCTTGTAAATTGGATGTAAAAGTGGTTGACTTTATGATCGATAGTGATATATTAGTATTGCATTACCTCATAGATGATGAGGAACGTATCATAAAAATCAAGTATTACTAGGAGTGAAGTAACAAAAATGGCAAGTGCTAAGTCTATGACAGACATCGCTTATGATGTCATTTCAAAGAAAAAGCGTGCGGTACCGTTTGGTAAACTTTGGGAAGAGGTTTCCAGACTGTACGGGGCATCCAATGACAAGGTCGCCCAATTCTATTCGGATCTGACGTTTGATTCAAGATTTGCTTCGTTGAAGGACAACAAGTGGGATCTGATCGAACGCCGCAAATTTGCGGAGTCTCACATCGATCTTTCACAGATCGAACTTGACGATGATGAACCCGAAGAGGAAGAAGAAGATCAGAACATCACGATCGATACCGACGAATACTAAAGACTCGAAAGAGTCTTTTTTGTATAATGTTGATATGAAATATGTGATCTACGATTTCAACGGCACGATCCTTGATGATATCGATGTCTGTCTGAAAGCGGAAAACAACACGATCGAACA
>JAILBD010000195.1 GCA_024681275.1 Erysipelotrichaceae bacterium | reverse complement strand
ATGGAGATGGGAATTTCCCATCTCCTGAATCCTTTTTTAGAAGATACCCAGTAAAGCACCGACCAGAGCGATCACGAAGATGCCTGCGATCAGCTGAGTTGGTCTGTAGCCTTTCTTGATCAGTCTTACCAGGACAAAGAGCAGGACGACACCAAGCAGACCCGGGAAGATGGAGTTGACGATGTTGTTGACGACAACTTCACCGCCTTCAGCACCGGTCGTGTTGATGACCCAGTTCAGAGGAACGTTGACCATGTTGGCAGTCATGGCGCCGACCATTGTGAGACCGACGACGGATGCGCACTTCGTCAGGACGTTGACCAGACCTGAATTGAAGACTGTATCGATGAATGAAGTACCGAGGTTGTAACCAGCCTGTAAGAGGTACCATTTAGAAACGGACTGTGTGACACCGTAGAGCAGAACGAAGAGGATCGTGCCCAGGAAGTTGCCCTGTGAACACAGGCCGATCGCGATACCTGCGGAGATGACACGCACCGCGTTGAACCAGAAGGAGTCGAACATGCCGGCTGTAGGTCCCATGAGAGCTGCCTTGACGTTGTCGATCGTAGCCTCATCTACCTTGCCTTCCTTACGTTCCTTTTCCATGGCGTAGGTAAGACCTGCGATGAAAGTGAACGGATTGGTGTGTGTGTTGAAGAACGCCTGGTGACGCAGATAGGATCTTCTCTGTTCCTCTCTATCATCCGGATATAAGGACTCGATGACCGGCTGCATGCACATAGTGAAGCAGTTTGCTTCCATCTTGGCCATTGAGAACATCATGAAGCATCTGTGAGAACGGAAGAATATCTTGCGAAGAATCGCCTTCTCTTCCGGTGTGTATGTTGTAGTAGCCATTAGAAGAAATCCTCCTCGTCATTCTTTGTTTCAACGCCTTTGGCAGTCAGCTCGCTCTTGAGATCGATGAGCTTCTTGTTGGAGAAGAACATCGTGATCGCGATCGCAGCAGCCAGGATGGCGATTGCCAGAGTATCCAGGTGCAGGTAAGCAGCCAGGACATATCCGACAAAGAAGAAGATCGCAACTTCACCATCCCAGATCATGGAAGTCAGGATAGCGAAACCGACAGCAGTCATCATGCCGGAAGCGGCATTGAGACCGGTCATGACCCATCCAGGCAGAATACTTAAGAAGTTATTCAGACCTTCGACACCGTATGCAACGGCGATGAACATGACAGCAGCAGGGATGAGCTGGTATAAAGCTGAGAAGATGTAGTTCTGAATGCAGAACTTGTTCATGTCTTCCTGAGCCAGTTTCTCCCAGTAAGGAACCAACGGAGCTGCTACCAGAGCCATTTCCAGAGCGCCGAAGCTTGACATGACGGCACCGATCGGCATCGCGATAGCCAGGCCTGCTTCCGGAGAAGCACCGTTGAGGATGGTAAACGCTACTGCGATGATACTTGCTGAAGTCGCATCAGCCGGGACTGCACCACCGATAGCTGAAATACCCATGAAAATTGATTCCAATGAAGCGCCCATGATGATACCGGTCTTGAAGTCCCCCAACAGTAAGCCGGTGATCGGAGCAACGACGATTGGACGTGTGATTGTCTGCCAGCCGAGCCAACGGTCATCCAGATATACAAAGATGAAGTAGACCAACGCACACTTTAAAGCTGCACCTACCATAATTGATTAGTTTCTCCTTTCCCTTAAATTCTAACCAAGTAGTTTATCCAAAGACTCCGGTGTATCTTCCGGTGTCGTCTGGTAAATCGTTTTATATCCCAACTGCAGGACCTTCTTCAGAGCTTCCTTCTCCTCATCGTAGAGATAGAGGTTCGGCGCATAGGTCTTCCTCATCGTGCCGTCCGGTCTCTTGGCGGCGACACGGCCAAAGTTGCCGATGTTGACCCATTCAGGTTTGACTGCGAGGTTCTCAAGCAGTTTGAGCAGGTCTTCAGGGGTCTGGCAAAGCATCAGGATATCGTGATCTGCAGCTTTCGGGTTCTCCATCATCTTGATGACGTCATCTACCGACCTGATAGCTGTCTTGCACGTAGCGGGCGCTGCCATCATCAGCGACTTCTGAATGATCGGGTTCGCTGCTGCAGCATCCGAAGCACAGATGATACGGTCGACTCCGGTGTGTCTCGACCATTTGATCGCGACTTGACCGTGGATCAATCTCTCATCGAGTCTGATCTGTTTGAACATTAGATACTATTCCTCCTTGTTCTCTAGAAAAAATCTTCGCTTTCCTTGACTTCGTCGCCTGTATCCAGTTCCACGACTCTCAGCATGGTGCGGCTCTGTTCGACCAGTTCCAGGAGTTCTTCCTTGCTGATCTCTTCTCTCACTGCCAGTTCGAGCACCAGGGAAAGGTTGACGCCTGCGACCAGTGTCGTATTTGGCTTCGTCAGATAGGTGTACATGACCTGGTTGACGCTGCCGCCGTAGAGGTCTGAAAGCAGGATGACATCGTCATCTTCGCCTACCGTCTCATAGAAGGCATCCAGGTGTTCCTGTACGCTGTCCTGATCGACATAGGCATCAAATACGGTTATGCGGGGGTTAGGTCCCATAAGGATCTCGACAGAGCTCTTGATTCCGCTGGCGAAATGACCGTGGGACGAGATGAACATTTTGATCATTTTTCGTATCCTCTGCCTAAACTATAACATGTTAAAATGGCCTGATATTTGCCATATAATGACTAAAAAAGGTGCAAGACAATATCTTGCACCTTCTATCGTGCAGAATAGTACATTCTGTTGAAGGACTAATATCCGATGAAATTGATCTTGATGATCTGATCGAACATCTCATCCAAGGCTTGATCTTTGTCCTGAAGGACTTTTTCGACACTTCCTTCGACCTGGATGAAGAACTGGATGATGTGATTGTCGATCTTCAGGGAAGAGACGGAGTTGTTCGGATCCAGCGAAGCGATGATGACGTAGCGGACTTTCAGGGCGTCGTCGTATTCAGCCATGTCCTCATCCAGATAGATGTCGATGAACTCTCTTCCGGTGTGTTCGTGGTTGAAGAAGGTCAGGAAGGAATGCAGACGCGGCGAGTAGCCATCCATGATCGCGTTCTTTTCTTTGTATTCTTCAAAGAGTTTCATCTGGCTCTCATAGTCTTTTCCGTAGCGGTAGCACATCCTTTCGATGAAGCTTTCGACGTTGCGGATGTCGCTGTCCGGGTAGATGCTGAGGATCTTCTTCAGCTGTTCCAGTCTGGAGCGGTCGTAACCGTATTTGAAGAGGGAATCGAAGATCTCGGAGGAGGTGTTGCGATAGTCGACCTCCCGGACGGAGACGCTCTTGAGAGGATAGCGGTAGTACATCAGCGATCCCGAGTGGATCAGCGCGTCATAATTTCCGAAGTCGAGTTTGCGCATCTCGTAGAGATTGTAGGCTTCGATCACATCGATGTAGCGCCGGAAGCGGCTGATCATGTTTTCGATCATGTTCTGGGTGTAGACGAGGCCTTCGGTCGAACAGGCCAGCAGGCGCAGACGCTTGTACGGATAAGTGACTTTCTTCAGCATCTTTTCGAAGAGCTGGGCAAAAGCGAGGACGATCGGATCGCGGACCGGTTCGCCATAGCGCTCCTCCAGTGCTCTGATCATGATGCGGGCCATCTCCATCGGGACCGGCGAGATCAGGTCTTCGTCGCCTTCCACATATGTGACGAGCCTGTCTCTTTTCGTGGAATCGAAATGATGCCGGTAGAAGAGCTGCAGCTGCAGAGAGATCGTGTCGGCAGCGAAGAAGCGGTAGAATTCCGTGTTGTACAGGGAACGTCCGAGCTTGTCGTCGACGTCTTCCATCACTTTCCGGTAGATGGTGGCATTGGCGGCGATGTGATCTGGATTCAGGCCTCTGGTGCCTCGGCTGCGGATGTCGATGTCCCTGCTGGTCAGAAGGATGGCCGCCAGCTGGAGGATCTCCTCTTCAGGGAACTCGCAGTGTTCATGGATGATCGGATCAGAGACGATCTTTCTGGCGATCTGATAGTCGTAAGTCTTCTCCAGATCCCTGGCAAGTTCGGGGGACAGCGATACCGTCTTTCCCTTTTCCAGCCTGCTTTTGACCAGGCAGATGTAAGTCGGGATCTTCTTGGCGGCGATGTCGGAAATGGCGATGTCGGAATCCCGCAGGATGGCAAGAAGGGCGTGGCGGATGTCTTCGTAGGTCTTCTTGTCCTGGTAGAACATGACATTGAAACCTTCGTGGATGTAGGTCTGCTGGAATTCATGGTATTGGGAGCAGTGGATCTCGACGAGGGCGCTGCGGATGTTCTCTTCTTTTCCTTCAACATAGTAGAAACGGTCGTGCGTGCTCAGTATCTTCAGATCATAGGAAGAAAGGAAGGTCCTGATCCACTCGATCTCCTTGCGCACGGACGATGCTGAAAGATACAGCTTTTGGCAGATCTGTTCGACACTGACGAGGTCCTGGGCCAGGAAACTGTGAATGATGTAGAGACGCCTGTCCATCGTCTCGATCGGCCGGTTGTAGTACATCCTCAGCATGATCTCGACCGTGTCTTTGAAGCGGGCGTAATTGTTTTGATCGATCACCTCCAGCGTGTAGCCTTTCGCTTTGAAGGAGAGGATCCGGGCGATCTTCTCCTCTTCCATCGACGCACTCAATAAAGCGATGTCGTCTTTGACGGTCCTGACGCTGGAATCGGATAAGAAGGCCAATTGTTTTGCGGTGATCGCAGCATCTGCTTTCATGAGTCCGTCGAGGATCTGCAGATGTCTGTTTTTCTCGATCTTCATGTCTCAATCATAATATAAAAAGAAGGTGAATGGTATCTCTTTGAGCCCGTCTTCCCTCTTGGATCTTTCCAATGACTGGGAAGATCTGACGATGGAAGGATGGATATCGCTTCTTTGCGATTCTCTGATATGATAAAGGTGTATATCGTTTTCAATGCGAGAAAAGGAGTGAGATATCATATGACAAAGATCCTGTTTCAGGGCGATGACTTCGGTTTTACCAGAGGTGTGACACTGGGGATCGTGGATTC
>JAILBD010000185.1 GCA_024681275.1 Erysipelotrichaceae bacterium | reverse complement strand
TCGCCAATATAAAGGAGGAAAACTCAAATGACAACAGAAATCAAAAACCTTATTAGTCAGTATGAAAACAAGGGAGACTTCACATATTCTCCCATTTCAGATGAACAGCTTGACGCTGCACAGTCTTTACTGAATGTTATTCTACCCACACAATATGTGGATTTCCTTCGGGAATATGGTCATGGGGGTGTCGGTGGAGTTGAAGTTATTGGGGTGGGAAAAGATGGTACCCTCCTTTTTGTCGACGAAACTTTGAAGTTCCGGGGATATGGAATGCCCCTCAACCTTGTTGTCATCGAAAATTGTGATGAGTGGATCTATTGCATCAACAGTTTCGATGGTAGTATAGTGTCATGGAGTGTTGATGAGATAGAAGAGGAATACTCCGATTTTGATTCTTATCTCCTTGATCGATTTATGGATGCAGCTGAAAACTTATAATTGAACGATGACAAAGAAACGCTTTTTATTTCCAAGGCCAGTGTTCTTCCGTATAATTGTGTCAATATAAACGAGACTGGGAATGATACAATACGGTATTACTTCTGGTCTTTGGACATCCAATGCTACGTTTTTCCGATTTGTTTGACTTGCCTGTAATCATTTTACCTCCCAAAAATCGAACAAATGATGAAACATACCAAGGCATCAAAATAAGGCTCTGGAAGCCGCTGTTCAAGCGGCCTCCAGAGCCTTAAATGATTACCAGACACCAAATCAGGAATTGTCAATTTTCGTTACGATTCCATTCTGTTACAGACTGGTAGAGTATCACCCTCCGGATATTACTGAGATGCATTATCGTTCGAAATCTATTCGCTTCTTCGGTTCTGGTCGATTCCTTTCTTCCTCAAACTTGGCGATGCGTTGCATCAGTTCTTCGCTCGGCTTATAGTGAATCCAAGCTGTGTTTTGCTGTAGCTTATTGCTGATCACAGATAGAGAGTTCATGGCAGCGTCGTATTCTATCCGATCAGAGAGTCGCAGCACATATTGTGATTGCATGATAGCATAGACTTTTCTGACTGTATCATTAGCAGATACCGTATCAAAAAATGTGAACTCTTTTGGTAAGACTCCTGGAATACCATCAAGTCGACCAGCTTCTTCTTCAAAACGAATGTCCAATAGTTTCTTAGTCAGTGTTTCATTAGTGAGGAGACTTTGAATATTTGGCTGATGGATCATGACGGCAAGATCGTAAATGTGTTTAGCTGCTTCAAATGCTCGTTGTGGTTCTGCAGATCGCCTTACATAGGCTTCAGCAGCAAACACTTTATCGATAAAGATCCGCTCCATAGTAATCGTCATAATGCTAAATGGTGAAACATCATATAATTCCCGAAGAATCCTTTGTTCTTCGTCCGTGGCAAGATCGTAAATCATCGGTGATATTTCCAGGTCAGTTGTCGGTTCACTGATCGTAAAGGAAGTGGCTTCGATCTTCAGTTTGCCGAAACGCTGGAGAGCATCATCGGCATCATAAGCAGTGACAGGTTCGTAAGTAAATATAGAGATTACTTCAGAACGATTTGTTCTGCCTGCCATATTATCACGATCAAGAGACAGGTATTTCTTCGACGCCATTTCCAAACGCTTGTCATTTTGTGAGCGACTGCAACCACGAGTATCAACAGAAAGATCAATATCCTCAGAAAAACGATTTGTTGCTTTCAGTGCCTTATATAATGCCGTTCCGCCTTTAAAGAAAGCGGGCAGACCGGCTTTTTGTTTTTCTGATAATTCCTTTAGCATTAAGACAACGTAATAGTCCTTTTCCAAGACATCCGTTCTGTATCCTGTGCGTTCATGTATTTGTTCCAGTAATACTCGGAACGCAGAAGTATCTAGATGTAGTTTCAAATAATCTCCTCCTTCTGGCTGGCAGTATGAGCGATCCGAAGAATCGTTTTTCGATTATAGTATCTGTCAGCAAAGTATAATAATGTTTCATATTTCAGGTTGTTCTTCCTGATATGATTTGCAAGGATGTTATAAGGGTTTTCAACATCAACAGGAGCTTTATCCAAAAGATCAAGCGCATCCAACACCTGAAGATATACTTTGTTTTCACTGGTAATAGTAACTTTTGGCGGACAGATCGAAACGCCCAGTTTCTTGTCATAGCGTATACAATCTTTTGCCGCATTAGTCGCGAGCAGATGATCATTTGGCATTTGCGTCGTCAGGCCTAGATGATGGAGCAGACGCAATCCGGTCTCATATCCGTTATCAAAATCGAGATATTTTCTTGCGATCAGCTTTTCCCGATTGATCCCAATTTCACCGAAGGGGGTATTCGTTGTACGATAATAAATGCCTTTTTGGTAACAGCGGAGATCTGGCAATTTATCGCCATCGATGATTCGCTTTACAGCTACAGCAGTTGCTGCAGATGCGTTCTTTTTTTCAATACCATAATCTGCAGCGACTGCTTCTGCAATCTCATCCGTATAAATCGGAATACCATAATCTTGATGCTGAAGATAGCTTTGAACATAATCTGTATAAGTCATAATATCACCTCTGATATAAATAAAACGATAGATAATTCCTAAACACGTTATTATTATATCAATTTAGAATACCATTGTCAATACTAGGCGCAGTAGCCAGACAAGGATGCTCCTTTTCCTCAGCGTTCTCCTGTAGCCACTTTACATCGAAAAATGAAAAAGATGATGGAAACTTATCACTCTATCATTATTCTGCTCTGGAAGCCGCTGTTTAAGCGGTCTCCAGAGCCTTAAATGGTTACATGACACCAACTGAAAATGGATCAATTATCGTGTTGAACGTACACCGTTATTTATTCATTGTTACCTCGTTCTTTCATGCCGTCGGCGATGAGTTCGAGCAGAACGTGCTCCCTGAATCATTTCATCGATCTGCTGATCTCCGAATACTTTTTTCAGAAGAGAGAAGTCTTTCACAGCCATCCTTAACGCACGGTTTTCGTCAAACAGTCGATCTGTACTATACATCAGGGAATCGTTTTCTTTCATCAATTTCTGATTTTGCAGGCTCACATTCCTGAACCGTTCTTCCAATAAATAATACCTTTTCAGGATACTGATCAGCAATTCCTTCAGCTTGTTGACAAAGGGAAGTGCTATATTCTGCATATAACTTTTTGCTGTACGCATGCCCGGTTCCGGTAGCTGATAAGCTGGATCGTGATCCAGGTCATCCTGCAGTTTTCTGATGTTGAGTCTGCCTTTTTCCACGATCCCGATTTGGTCTTCCAGTACTTCCAGCTGTTCGGTTTTCTCTGACAGCTGGTTTTCAACTTCGGCCAGCTCCCTGGTCCGCTCCTGCTTTTTATAATCGATCACACTCAGGTGCTGCTCGTGGGTCCCTTTCTGTTCCCATTCGATTCCATGACGTTCCATGACAGCGGCGAGCTGTTCTTTTTCAGACTGAGCCCACTGACTCCATTCCGTCTGAGAACGGGTGCCTCCTTTGAATCCCTGAGCTGCCAGAGCCTGTTTCAGAGAAACCCGGGTGTCCAGACCTCGTTTACTTCCGGTGATGAAAGGAACGAAATCGAT
>JAILBD010000179.1 GCA_024681275.1 Erysipelotrichaceae bacterium | reverse complement strand
CATTCATCCTCATAATATGCATTCACATAACGGACATATGGGATTCCATTTTCTTCTGTTGCTAAAGCGATCACGCTGTCTTTTCCAAAACGTTCTTTCATTATTTGTTCTGCTTCAATACTTAGTCTTTTCATGGCTGCTCTTCTATTCTTTTGTTTTTAGCTCTGTTTTAGATAGCTCGCATCTTTCGGTTCATACGGTACGGAAATGAAGTCTTTCTTTTGGTGGTACAGGCAGCATACTGTCTCGATCAGTGGCGTATTCGGGAACATATCGTAAGCCTGAATGCTTCTGATCTCATATTTCTGCTGCAGCACAGCCAGATCCTTGGCCAGCGTCGACGGGTTGCAGGAAACATAGATGACTTCCCTGATCTTCGTTTTCATGATCGTTTCGATCAGTTCATCATCAAGGCCGGTCCTGGGCGGATCGGCCACCAGAACATCGATCCTGTCTTTCTTCGTGATCCTTCTGATCGCCTTGGCTGCGTCGTCACAGATGAAATCGATATTGTCTATGCCGTTGATCCTTGCGTTCTCTTTGGCATCCGCGATCGCCTGCGGGATGATCTCGATCCCGATCAGCTTCTCAGCCCTGTCGTGCATATACAGAGAGATGGCACCAATGCCGCAGTAGGCTTCAACGAGCAGCTTCGCTTTTCCATCGATCGATGAACTGACGTCCTCATAGATCCTTTGCGCCTGATCGTGATTGAGCTGAAAGAAAGCCTTCGGACTCAGTTTCATCTCGTATGATCCGTTCTTCAGTCTGATCTTCTCCTGACCGAAAAGCCGCTTCAGTTTGTCCGGCATCATCTGCACAGGATCCCTGTGTATATTGACTCCCTGATAGAGACTGACAAGCCCTTCGATCTTCTTCAGGTCAGCGATCACCTCCTCATCGAGATGATCCCTGCCGCTGATGATGACGGCCTGGTACTTTCCTTCAAAGCCTCTCACAACAAGCTGGCGGATCCCCGCTTTTTCGGAATGCCGATAGACCTTGAGATGGTGTCTGTTCAAGACATCCAGGATCGCCTTCCTGATCCTATCGACACCTTCCTCGTGGATCTCGCATTCATCGATCAGAGCCGGATGGTTGGATCCCTGTTTATACAAGGCATTGACCAGTTTTCCATCTCTTTCGACCACCGGCAGATTGCACTTGTTGCGGTAATGAAGGATCCTGTCGGAAGCGATCACGTCGTTCAGCTCTTCCTCATAACCCATGTACTTGTATAAAGCGGAAGCCAGCAGTTCCTTCTTGATCCTCAGTTGCTCCTCATAATTTAGTTCACAGAAGACACAGGCGCCGCATTTGCGATGATGCGGACAGCTGCTTCTGATCCGATGCGGGCTCCTCTTTACGATCCTCTTCAGATCGCCGCGGCAGTGTCTTCCTTCATCGCGGATCTCGCATTCCACGACTTCTCCCGGAAAACAGCCGTCGACAAAGACCGGCTTCCTTTTGTAAAAGCCGATCCCTTCTCCATTGATCCCCGCTTTTTTGATCTCAAGTTTCACCATATCATTTCAGATCAAGGGCCTCGATATGATATCTGAACTTGCCCTTGCTGATGCGTTTATATTCGATCGCCTCTTTCGGACAGTAGCAGATGCATGCCATGCAGTGTGTGCAATCCTTTCCCCACACCGGTCTGCCATCTTCCAGTCTGATGTTATTCAATGGACATTTTTTCACACAGATCCCGCAGCTTATGCACCCGTCATTCACCCAATATCCGTCCGCTTTCACAGACACTTTATAGAAGAACGGGTTGAGCGGACCGCTCTTGATGCGGTCGATCAGAGAGATATCCGGATCCTTGATCTTTTCTCTTTTCAGGAGCGCTTCGATCACCTCGCCGATCCTTCCCTCAGACTTTCTGATGATGGATATTGCCTCGTCCTTATCCGGTACCTCAAACATCGCGATATAGTTCTCCGGCATGACGATCGGTGCCGTGCCCATATACGCCGCTTGAACTTCTTCACAGAAGCTCCGGTTATAGGAAGGCGCATTGCCGGCTTCATCGCCGCAGCTCATCACAAACCAGATCCTTTTCACAGCCGAAAGATCGCAACCCAAAAGAAACGAAGTGACGATCCTTGGCACCCGCCAGCAATAAGTCGGCGTGACCAGGACCAGATCTTCGTCATCGAAGACTGTTTTTTTCTTTCCTTTGATCATCCCGTTGAGATCGCTGATCCTCGTGCCGAGCGCTTCCGCGATCCTGTTCGCGATGAAACGGCTGTTGCCGGTACCGCTGTAAGAAAGTACTCTCATGATCCTCCTTCAGAAAAGGGATCAGATCCTGTTTTTCAGGATGTCCGTTGCGCTCTCCAGCATCCTGAAAGCCTCATCGCGCAGATGCGTGATCACATCATAGACCTCGTCTTCCGACAGGACACCCGCCTTGACATCTTCCGGCAGATCGAGCTCCCTGTCTTCATACCACTCTTGTGAACCATAGTACCTGAACAGAGAGATCATCTCATCTCTGGAACGATCCAGCTCCGCCAGAACGGCTTCTACATCGCTCACGATCTCTTTGCATCTGTCCAGCTGACTTTCTTTTGTCCTGATCCTTTCAATACTCTTTTCCATCTCTATATCTGCTCCTTTGTCAGACCATCCGATACGACGACGTTCCTCAGCTGTTTCAGTACTGCCGAAGGCAGCACGACCTTGGCTGAGACCTTCCCGCCGCCGATGATGACCGTTTCCTGTTCGAAGACTTTGGCATCGATCAGGATCTTCCAGTCTTCAGGAAGACCCAGCGGTGTGATCGAACCAAATTCCATCCCCGTTTTTTCCACGACGTAACCCAGATCCGCGAAAGACACTTTTTTGACATCCAGCAGCTGACGCATGATCGAACCGGTGGATACTTTCTTTCCATATGGAAGCAGGACTGCCGCATAGCGGGAAAGATCTCCTCTTCTTCCTTCAAGGACGATGCAGTTGAGTTCCCATTCCAGCGGTGTCTCATATTTTTCATGCAGGAGCTGGCCGTCGGCGTAAGCCGGATCGATGGATGCGGCCATGATCAGATCACGACCCTCCAGCAGCATCGCCGCCTGATAGACACTGTCCGCCACGATCCCTTCAGACCCGCTGATCTTTTTCAGTTCAAGTTTCATCGTTATCCCTCATTATATCGAACATCTGCTATACATTATTTTAATCCAAGGCGCACCAAATAAAAAACCTCTGCTTCCACAGAGGCTTTGTCTTCGTTTTTCAGAATGCTCAGTTGATATAGCGATCGTGACGCGCGACTTCATTGACGAGCCGGTAGGTCACAAAGAAGAGGACCGCGATAAAGGCGATGAACAGATAGTTCTGATTGCCGGTCTGCATCGTTGCGATGTAGTCATATGTTCCGTGTATGAGTACCGGAACGATCAGGGAAAGCGCTTCATACTGCTTCGCCTTCTGAAGATCGCCGTAGTTTTCAAACATCTTCGCCGCCGCATAGAAAGTGCCCATGAAGACACCGAAGCAGGCATGGCCCGGTATGGCAGTCACCGCTCTGATGACGGCTGTGGCAAAACCATAGTGCATGACATAGGAGATGTTCTCCCACAACGCAAAACCCAGGGAAACGAAAACGGCATAGACGACACCATCAAAGAGACAGTTGAATTCCATGGAATTCCAGGTGTTCTTCTTCAGCTGGAAGAACTTGGCGCCTTCTTCCGAAATACCGACGACGCAGAAGAACAGAAGGATCTTGTATGCCGTGGAACTGCTCGGGAAGAGATTTCCCAGCAGACTGCTGAAGATCCTCTCTGAAAGAAGGGCCATCAGCGAAGAAAGGACGCCCGCCTTGACCAGTGTCCACAACATCGACCTGCTTTCTTTTTCCAGGTGGTCAGCTCTGTACACATGGTACAGAAGGATCAGCGCCGGAATGACGGCGGCTGCGATCAGTATCCCGTTGAATGATAAAAGCGGGTATAAAAGGAAATAAAACATCATAGATCTCTACCTCTCAATTCCTGCAGGCTTCCATATATCTTTCAAAAAGCCTGTCTACATATCCTTCTCCATCCATGATCTCCGGATGCCATTTGATGGCCAGAACAAATTTCTTTCCAGGGACCTCAAAGCACTCGACCAGACCGTCAGATGAACAGGCGTCGATCTTTCCAAACGGCTCCACTCTTCCAGGATCTGCGACCATCGTATGCAGACTGTTGACCATGTAGGAATCGGCTCCGATGATCTCATGGAGGAGATTGTCTTTCTCTATCCTGATGCGATGACGGTAATCCCTGTCATAACGGGAATGGGCTTTTGTCTCATCTTCATAGACGTTGGAACCCAAGGCTCTCAGGATGTTGTTGAAACCGGCGCAGATCCCCATGAGCGGGATATCCTTTTCCAGAGCATACTTTGCGATCTCCACTTCATAGCTGCAGCTGTGATCGCCTCCCTGCAGGATGATGCCATCGCAGAGATCGACCTGTCTGTGAAGATCCTCGGTCTCTCTTTCCGTCAGGACCGTATCATCACCCAGATCCGACTTGTTGAAATCATAAGTCAGCTCGCTGGGCATCAACATGATGGCGATGCCGCCGTGGCTGATGACATGATATCTGATCTCATCGACGACTTCCATCCGATGCCAGAGATCCTTCTCATCGTGCTCTCTCACCTTGCAGGGAATGCCTATGACGGGTCTTTTCATAACGCTCCTTTCCATCTGATCATCTTTCATCCATTATCTCACAGTCGCAAGGTCTCAAAAAAGTCATCATTTTTTCTGGTGACTCTTTTTCTTTCCTTTGTATTCGAATGCCAGCATCGTCAGATCATCGAACTGTTCGACCTCTCCGACGAAGTCATCGACCGCTTTGCGCACATTCTGTATCTGCTGCTCAGGATCGGCATCCTTGTCTTTGTTGAGCGCCTCCAGTATCCTCTGTTCGCCGAACATCGCGTTGTCCTTGTTGCTGGCCTCAGGCAGACCATCCGTATACAGGAAGAGCCTGCTTCCCTTTTCCAGCTTCAGTTCATATTCACTGTACTCCATATCTTCCATGCCGCCTACGACAAAATCATGCTTATCCTTCAGGACCTCATAGTCACCTTTTCCGTTCCTGATGATCGGGTATTCGTGTCCCGCGTTGGCGGCGGTCATCTTACCTGTGGAGATCTCCAGGATGCCCAGCCAGACCGTCACGAACATCTGTTCCTGATTGCCATAACAGATCGTATCGTTGGCATTGCGCATGACCTCGGCAGGAGACATGCCCTGCTTGACCAGGTTGAAGAGGATGATCGTAGAAGCCATCATGAACAGAGCGGCCGGTATGCCCTTGCCGGAAACATCGGCGATCAGCAGACAGAGGTGGTCCTCATCGATCAGGAAGAA
>JAILBD010000160.1 GCA_024681275.1 Erysipelotrichaceae bacterium | reverse complement strand
CAGGTCTTTCCTTCCATGGTGTCAGGATAGTTGTCGTACTTGTCTTTCAGCATCTGTGTGCACAGAGGTGTCATGCCGACATAGACTTTCTCTCTGACTTCTTCCGGCAGGGTGTCGACGCGGATGTCGATCTCGCAATCTCTGCAGGCCTGATCGAAGCGGTCGAGGAAGTATTTCGCGACGTTGTCGGTCTCGATCTGTTTTCTGGTGAAGAGGTCTTCATAATCCTCATTCAGCATCCTGATCAGTGCGCCGAAGAAGCGGTCGTCTTTGAATACGGAGCCGGGCTTATCTGCAAAGAGCGGTTTCTCGCCCAGTTTGGTCAGTTCTTCATCGACACAGCGCATCATGTAGACATAAGGGAAGTCGTCGAGCTGAACGTTTTCACCGATGTGGAATTCTCTGACCAGGCGGTCCGGTTCAACGTTTGAAAGCAGGTGTCTGACTTCACTTTTACCGGAAGCCGGTAAAGCAAACAATAAAACGACATCGAAAATATTATTATCTTTCATTCTGTTTAACTCCTTACTATTATTTTATCATGAGCAGCTCTTGCGGGAATAAAAAGTCCCATGTGGGATGCATGGGATCTATGTTTAATGACATCTTTCCAGGACGGCCGTGAGATTGGCGTAGGACCTGTCGAAGGAGGCGAGATCCAGTTTCTCGTCCGGTGTGTGGGCGCCTTTGGAGATCGGACCGTAGGTGATAATGTCCAGGTCCGGAATGAGGCCTTTGAAGACGCCACATTCCAGTCCGCCGTGGGAGGCTTCTTCTTTCATTTCGATGCCTTTTTCGGCAAGGACGGATCTCAGGATCTCCCTCATCTTCGAGTCTTTGGAATAATCCCAGCCGTAGTAGCGGTTGGAGTGATCGAAGGAAAAGCCGAAGACTTCGGCGAGGATCTGCAGCTGATGGATCATCGTGTCGGTGTGGGATGGCGCTGCGCTTCTGATGAGGTCATTGATGAAGAGCTTACCGTCTTCAATGAAGGCCACGCCGGTGTTGAGTGAGGCGACGGTCAGTCCTTCGATCGCGATGGAGCGGTGCTGGAAGCCGTTTGGCATCGTGTACATGAAGCGCAGGATCTCTTCCGTTTGTTTTGAGCTGATGGTTTTTTCAGCTTTTTCAGCTGTGAAGATCTTTCCGCTGAATCCTTCATCGGAATACCAGAGTTCCTGGCTGATGGAGTCGAAGATCTTCTGTGCCGCTTGGAAAAGCTCTTCCCTGTCGGCACCGCTGACGAAGGTCAGGTCGGCTTCCCTCGGGATGGCGTTGAATTTCATGCCGCCGTTGAGGTCGACGAGGCGGATGTCGGGGAAGAGAGTCCGCAGTTCTTCAGCGGTCCTGGCTGCCAGATGGATGGAATTTCCTCTTTCCAGATGGATGACTCCGGCCGAGTGCCCGCCTTTCAGGCCGCGGATCTGTATGCAGTAGGTCTGCGTATCGTTGTCTTCGTATTCCAGTTCTTTACAGAAGATGGCTCTGGTACCGCCTGAGGAGGTGGTGCTGGTGCTGTCTTCTCCGCCGGCGTCGAGGTTGATGTATCTTTTTGCGCTGAAGTATTCCGCTTTCAGCTGCTTGGCTCCGAGAAGTCCGATCTCTTCCATGGAGGTGAAGGCGCATTCCAGTGCCGGATGTTTCAGCGAATCATCATCCAGTATCGCCAGCATGTAGGCGACGCCCTGGCCGTCATCGGCGCCTAAGGTCGTGCCTCTGGCGTTGAGCCAGCCCTCTTCATCGACGTAGAGGTCGAGGGGATCTCTTTCAAAATCGTGTTCCGTTCCCTTGTTTTTCTCGCAGACCATATCCGTGTGGGCTTGCAGGATGACAGCACCGGCTTCTTCATAGCCCGGGGCCGCGTCTTTGTAGACGATGACATTGTTCGCCTGGTCTTGGATGTATCTGAGTCCGCGTTCCCTGGCAAAACTCACGATAAAGTCGCTGACGGCTTTCTCATTGCGAGATCCTCTGGGGATGTCGGATATCTGTTTGAAGTAATAGCAGTATTTCTTGTTGAGATCGAATTCCATCTGAACCACCTTCTTTCTGAGGATATTATAACAAAGCACCTCAGGGG
>JAILBD010000145.1 GCA_024681275.1 Erysipelotrichaceae bacterium | reverse complement strand
GAGAACCACGACATGATCGTACCGATCTTGTTCTCGTGATAGTAGCGCTGAGAAAGCCTCTCTGCCTTTAAGAACATCTCATGGCGAACACCGGCCTCGATCAGACCGGAAGCCCGCATGATCGTGAAACGAAGCATGGCGCGACCGACCATCAGAGCCAGGGCGATATAGATGATATTGTGCAGGATCGAAGAGACATCAGAAACTGTGACGCTGTCCGGACCTGAAACGATCTCGACGATCGCGCCTAAAAACTCAGGCACATAGGTCTGACAGACATCGACCATTATATCGGCAAGGATACCTGCCGCAAACAGCCAGAAATACTTGATGTAATAATCTCTGATCGTCTTGCTTTTCATACCATGATATCTTCTTACGGCATAGGATATTATACTTGATTCACAGGCCTATTTCAATGAACTGTCTCTATAATCATCCAATATCGTACTATCTCTATGCATCGCACAACAAAGCTCCCTTCCGGGAGCTTGTTTCAGTTCTCAAACTGAGAGTTATACAGCTTATAATAGAAGCCCTTCTTTTCCATCAGAGAATCATGATCCCCGACTTCCACCACATCGCCCTTATCCAGAACGATGATGACATCGGCATTGCGGATCGTTGAAAGTCTGTGTGCGATCGTGAAAGCAGTCCTGCCTTTCCTCAGCTCTTCCATGGAATCTTGAATGAGCTGTTCAGTCCTTGTATCGACGGAAGAAGTCGCCTCATCCAGGATCAGGATCTTCGGATCCTTCAGGAAAGCGCGGGCTATCGTCAGCAGCTGCTTCTGACCCTGTGAGATCCCGCTGGTATCCTCTGAGATCACCGTATCATAGCCGTTTTCCAGCGTCTTGATGAAGCGGTCGACATGAGCCAGTCTGCACGCCCTGTAGATCTCCTCGTCTGTCGCATCCGGTTTGCCGAAACGGATGTTCTCCTTGATCGTGCCATCAAAGAGCCAGGCATCCTGCAGGACCATGCCGAAGATATTGCGCAGGTCCTCACGTTTGTAATCCCTGATATCCCTGTAATCGACATAGATCGTGCCTCCGTTGAGTTCATAGAAACGCATCAGCAGTTTGACCAGCGTCGTCTTGCCGGCGCCTGTCGGGCCAACGATCGCCACATCCTTGCCCGGCGCAACATACATCGAGAAGTCATTGATGACGATCTTGTCCGGATCATAACCGAAACGCACATTCTCGAATGTGACGTTGCCTTCGACATTGATCTGGCCTTTCTCATCATAGATATTGACCGGATCGCCTGTGTCCGGAACTACCTCAGTCTCATTCAGCAGATCGAAGATCCTCTCGGCAGCAGCCACCATCGTCTGTATCGTGTTCATCAGCTGAGCGATCGAAGAGATCGGATGCTGAAGTCTTCTGACATAAGTGGTGAAAGCCTGGATATCGCCGATCGCCATCGTTCCCTGAATGACCTCGAAACCACCGATCAGACAGACAGCGACATAGCCTATATTCTGCAAGAAACCGGTCAGAGGATGCATGATGCCGGAATAGAACTGCGACTTATAGGCAGCCTTGTACAGTTCATCGTTGATCTCATCAAAACGCTGCAGAGCCTTCTCCTCGTAGTTGTAAGTCTTCACCAGCATATGGCCGGCATACATCTCCTCAACGTGTCCGTTGATCTCGCCAAGATATCTGGAATGCGCCTTGAAGTGCTTTTGTGACTTCTTCACCATGAAAGCAGCGATCATGCCGGACATCGGAATGACGATCAGGGAAACGATCGTCAGCTTCCAGGAGATCGACAGCATCATGAACAGGACACCGACGATGTTGACCATCGAATTCAGGACCTGCGAGATCGTCGAAGTCAGGTTATTGGCGATATTGTCGACATCATTGGTGACTCTGGACAAGACATCGCCATGCGTCTTGGAATCAAAATACTTTAAAGGCAACCTGTTGATCTTCTTTGAAATGTCATCCCTGAGCTTGTAGGAGATGTTGACAGCGATATTGACATGCAGGACATTGACCACATAGTCGATCAGGGCCGAAACACTGTAGATGGCCAGGATCGTGATGACCAGTTTCCCTATCGTATCAAAATCGATGCCTTCTCCGCCGGAATACTTGGAAACGATCCCCTGCGAGATCAGCGTCGTCACATTGCCGATGAGCCTTGGCCCATAGATGCACATGACAGTGGAAGTGACCATCAGGATCAGAGAGAGGAAGATCCTGGTATAGTACGGTCTCACATAAGTCGTCAGCTGTTTTAAAGTGCCCTTGAAATTTTTGGGCTTTTCTACTACTCTCATCGGTGGCATCAGGCGAGTTCCTCCTTTGAAAGCTGTGAATATGCGATCTGCTTATAGACCTCGCAGTCTCTTAAAAGATCTTCGTGTTTCCCCTCTCCAACGATCTTTCCTTCATCCAGCACGATGATCTTGTCTGCGTTTCTGATCGTCGAGATCCTCTGTGCCACGATGAAGCCCGTGGCCTTCGTCTTTTCGATCAGCTGATTCAAAGCCGCTCTCAGCTTCTTGTCTGTCTCATAGTCCAGTGCTGAGAACGTATCATCGAAGATGTAGATGTTCCTCTTTTCAGCCAGTGCCCTCGCGATCGAAAGGCGCTGCTTCTGACCGCCGGAAACATTGGTACCACCCTGTGTGATCAGTGCATCGAGACCTTCTTCCTTATCGGCGATGATATTCTCCGACTGGGAGATCCGTATCGCCTCATTCAGATCCTCTTCGCTGATCTGCCTGCCGAATTCGATATTGGAACGTATATCACCGGTAAACAGGACCGCCTTCTGCGTCGCCATGCCGATCCTGTCATGCAGCTGCTTCTGTGCGACATTGCGGATATCTTCGCCGCAGTAAGTGATCCTTCCTTCCGACACATCGAAAAGACGCGGGATCAGCTTGATGACAGTCGACTTGCCTGAACCGGTCGAACCGATGAATGCCACCGTCTCTCCTGGTTCCGCCTCAAAACTGATATCTTCCAGTACGGCTTCCTCCGCACCCGGATATCTGAACGAAACGTGCTCGAAAGCCAGTTTTCCGTTCTCTTCCGGAAGGATCTTCGGATCCTCGGGATCCAGGATCATGTTCTCTGTATCCAGGACTTCTTTGATCCTTCTGACTGAAACAAGGGAACGCGGGATCATGAAGAAAGTCACCGTCACCATCATGAAAGACATGACGACATGGATCGCATACTGTGTGAACGCCATCATCTCGCCGATCGTCATCGCATCGATATCGATCTGCTTTGCCGCAAACCAGGTGATCGCGACTGTCAGACCGTTCATGACCAGCGTCATGACCGGACCCATGATGTTCATGACATTGGAAACGAAGAGATCGACTCTCCTGAATTCGGAATTGATATCGTCGAACTTCTGTTCCTCGACCTTCTGTGAATTGAAAGCGCGTATGACCAGCATGCCATCCAGAAATTCGCGCATGATATTGTTCAGCTTGTCAGTCAGCTTCTGGATGACCTCGAATTTAGGCACCGCGAAGACCGCCAGAACGATCATCGCACAGACGATCACCCCGATCGCCACGATCAGAAGCCACGAGATGTTCGGATACCTGAGCACCTTGACGACAGCCGTGATCCCCATGATCGGCGACATCAGCATCATCCGCATCATCATCTGGATCAGCTGCTGGATCTTGGTGATGTCGTTGCCTGTTCTCGTGATCAGAGAAGAAGTCGAAAACCTCGAGAATTCACTGGAAGAGAAAGACTCGACCTTATTGAAAACGTCCCTTCTCATCTGTGCGGCAACTCTGGTCGCCGTCCTGGTAGCCAGGTACGCTGAAAGGATCTGGACCATGACGCCGATCGCAGCGATGCCCAGCATCTTCATGCCGGCTGAAAGGATGTAGCTGTTCTGCATGACATCTGTCGCCAGACCGACATCCTGATAGAGATCCCTGATATAGAATCTGGCCATCGAATAGAAATTGTCCTCGAGACCTTCCAGCTTCGGATCCAGCTGTTCCCTGATGGCATCCGCATCCTGGCTCAGATCGATGCCGCTCTGTCTGGCCATATAGGTATAGACCAGAGGCTTCAGCAGCAGACCTGAAAGATCTTCATCAGTCTCCAGGATATAGACACTTTCCTTGAAAATGACCTCCTGTCCATTGACCAGGGCCTTATCACCGGCCTGGACCATCCTGTAACGCTTCAGCAAAAGATCCGTATCCGCCTGAGACATGAAAGCCGTGATCTGCTTCATATCATCAGCTGTGACCGCCTTAGGCGTCGTCTCGATGATGCCTCCATACTGAATGCCATTGGTGACGATGCCGGACATGTAATCAGGCAGAGTCAGTTCCGTCTGAACCTGCACGAAAGTCAGAACGATGACCGTCATGACGATCAGCAGATACGGTTTCAGATATTTAAAGATCAGCCCCATCTTCCGCCTCCTCTATATTCTTCTCAAACCTGTCAAGCACTCTGAAAAATGCGCGCAGGTCATCCTCATCGATATCCTTCATCATCAGTGCCTCAAGCTTCTCACCTCTTCTGATGACATCTTCCTCCAGACTCTCCAGCTTCTCAGTCGGCCGGATGTAATTCCTTCTCCTGTCATCTTTCGCGGTCTCCCTGTAGATCAGATCCTTATCTGCCAGAACGTCCAGACAACCCGTCATGGAAGCCTTCTTCACACCCGTCACTTCCTCCAGATCCTTCTGACAGATATCTTCTTCCTTGTGCTGAAGAAGATGGGTGATGACCTGGAACTGGGTAAAATTGATCCCGCGTCCGATCTTTTGGCCATTCGTCATATATTCCTTTATCGCATGATCCAGACAGATCATTTCCTTGATTACGCTTCTATCCATCTTTCTCCTCAAAAAAATTAGTTTGTTTCCAAACTAACTATAATTATATCGCCTTGCAGACCCGAATCAACATCTATTCACTCTCAGCAAGCAGGATCGCAACAAAGACCAGGATACAACCGAAGATCTCCTTCGGACTCATCACCTGATGCAGCAGGATCCAACCAAACAGCGAACCGAAAACCGATTCAAAACTCATCAGCAAAGAAGACAAAGAAGAATCCAGATCCCTCTGAAAACGGATCTGCATGCACTCAGCCAGCAGACCACCGATAAATATGATGAAAAAGATCCCGGCAGAAGCTCTTGTGATCACCGAAAGATCTATGTTCTCCCTCAGCAAAACAACAAAAAGAGACAAGACCGACACGGTCATCTGCGAGACAAAAGTCAGGGTCAACGGATCACAAACCTTGCTGAAACGATCGATCAGGATGATCTGGACAGCGAACATCAGCGATCCGATCAGCGCATAGAGATCACCGCTATTGATCACAGAACTTCCATTCACACAAAGGAAGTAGAGACCGCAGATCGCGATCAGGACCGAGATCCATATCTTCCCGGAGATCTTCTGTCCCATGAACATCTCGATCAGAGGGACCGAAATGATGTATAAAGCGGTGATGAAACTGACCTTGGAAACGCTGGTATGTTCGATCCCGAGCTGCTGAAAGACATAACCCAGAAACAGAAAGAGCCCCATCGAAACGCCTCCGATAAGATCCTGCCTGCTTATCTTTTTTCTATGGAACATCAGCAAAGGAAGCAGGAGCAGACCTCCGACCCCCTTGAACAGGACGATCGTAAAAGTTCCCAGCTCTGAAGCAGAGATGCTCTGGATGGAATACGAAAGGCCCCACAAAAGTGTCGTCAGGATCAGCATCAGTGAAGCAAACATCGTTTTATTACGGATCATCAAAACCTCTCCGGTATGTAAAAAGCCGGAACACCGGCTGATCATTCAAATGGTGGAGGATACAGGACTCGAACCTGCGACCTCACCCCTGTGAAGAGCATGCTCTCCCAACTGAGCTAATCCTCCATGTAATACTATTATACATCATTATCAAGAAAGACTACCGGGGAAATCCCGGTAGTCTTAATTTCTTTCAGATCAAGCAGCCATTGGCTGGGTGTTCATGTTCTGATCTTCTTCCTTATCGTCGTCGTCTTTCTTCTTGTTTCTCGTCAGATAAGCGACCAGGAAGTTCACCAGCATGATCACGACCATAAGCAGCGTATACTTATCGATCAGGATCATCGGATTCCTCATGTCCTCTGTCAGGATGAAGATTATGACAGAAGCGATCGCAGGCAGCAGACCCAGGAACTTCGATTTCTTTCTCTTGTTCTCTTCGTCTTCTTCCTCTTCATCTTCTTCCTCGGAAGCAGCAGTTCTTACGACCTGTGCCTCTTCAGCATTTTCTTCTTCCTCTTCATCTTCCTTCTTCTTTCTGAAGAATGTGATGACCATGCCCAGAGCTGTCAGGACTGTGCCGATCGAAGCCAGTAAGTTGATCAGTGCCCAGTACTTTTCAGGTAATGCTTCAGGAACGTCATCATCTGGAATTTCGATCGGTTCCGGTGCTGGTTCTGGTTCAGGCTCGACTGGAGTCGGCTCTGGTTCTGGCTCCGGTTCCGGATCTGGTGTAGGTCTCGGAGTCGGAGGAGTCGGAGGTTCTGGTTCTGGATCCGGATCTGGATCTGGATCAGGACCTGGTCCCGGAGGAGCCGGAGCATCCGTGATAGTCAGGGTGCCGGCAACATATTTCACTTTATAGTTGCCCTGGAATTCTTCCCCAACAGGTGTGATCGCATATCTGCCAGCGGTCATACCAGGTTCTCTATCGAATGAATACTCGATACTATCCTCTCCGATAAGACCATCAACAACAGCAGTAAATATAGGATCAGGATCACCGACAGCCTTAGTAAAATCATCAGCTATAACTGTGACAGCCTTAGGAGTGATCTCCAGCTTGCCGTCGACCTTCGTGACATCGGTGAAGTTGGCCGTCTTGTCTTCGCCGGCAGCGTTCTTGATGACGAAGCCGTCGTTTACGACGTTCTTGCTTTCACCTGCGTCAGTCTGGGATCCGCTTGCTGAAGCTTCAACAGTGAAGCCTTCTGGTAAGCCGGAAGCCGTGACTGTGTCGTTGGTCAGGGCAGAGCCGTCATAGGTCTTGGAATCAGATGCGGCAGTTAAAGTTACAGTATCATCATTTTTGATAATATGTAATTTTATACTTCCACTCGTCGATCCTTTTGAACTGGAGATCTGATAATCAGCGCTTGTTGATGTCAAAGCGATGTTTACAATTGTTTCATAATCGCCGATCTCTATTCCTA
>JAILBD010000142.1 GCA_024681275.1 Erysipelotrichaceae bacterium | reverse complement strand
ATGTTATTTCCTTGAAATGCCAAAGCATTTTGGACCTGCATGTATCTGAAAAGATGGTATAGTAATTATTAATTTATGAATAGATCGGCTACGCTCAGATATCTGTTTGCTTTGACGCTGTATGGAACCATCGGCTTCTTTCTGCATTTTGTGACTTATTCAAGTGAATTCGTCGTCCTATGCAGAGGCGTATTCGGTTCTATGTTCATCCTTGCTGTCCTGCTTGGCAGGAAACAGAGCTTCGATATGGAAGCGATCAGAAGGAACCTGCTGACACTTTTCATCTCCGGCGCAGCTTTGGGCTTCAACTGGGTCTTTCTGTTTGCCGGTTACCGACATGGGATCGCCATCTACTCATTATGCAATTACATGGCACCGATCGAAGTGGTCATCATCACCGCTCTGGTATACAAAGAAAAGATCAACTGGAAACAGATCCTGTGCATCATCATGGCCGTCATTGGCATGTTTCTGCTGATAGGGATCTTCGGAAACAATGAGGCCATCGATGAAAGATGCGTGATCTATGGTTCTCTGGCAGCCTTGGGTTTCGTCATCCTGGTCTTGTGCAACAGAAGACTGAAAGATATCAGATCGCTTGAAAAGACGCTGGTCCAGCTGGCTTCTTCCGTCCTGGTCGTTTTTCCGTATGTCCTCATGCAGGGATCTTTGCCGGGGGCTTTCGATCCGACATCGACGATCATCGTTCTGGTCCTGGGAATCTTGCATACCGGTGTCGCCTATATCTGCTATTTTACTTCGATCGATGTCCTGCCGGCTCAGACGATCGCAATACTCGGCTATCTTGAGCCGGTCTTGAATGTCGCCATCGGCGCAATCGTGTTCAACGAGAAGATAGGGCTGTCAGGGGCCATTGGCGCGATCATGATCATTGCGGCTTCCTTAGGAAACGAGATCTTCGCTCAGGAATGATGAAAAATGTTTCAGAAAATATCTGAAAAAAAGTATTGACATTTTTACAACGCTTACATAAAATAAAAATCAGTTACAGACTTTGAAGTAAACAGTATCGTCCGTGGGGCATTGAAGAGAGGCTGTGTCTGGTGCAAACAGCTATGAGAGCGGAACGAGAATACATTACCGAGTCGGACAGCTGAAAAGTGATTAGGCTGTTCCGGGAGATCCCGTTAAAGATCAAAGCCATGTTTGTGGCTGAAGAGGTCAATACAGTAATGTATCGATGAAAAAAGGTGGTAACACGGTAGATCGTCCTTGTCTGGACGTTTTTTTGTTTAAGGAGAAAAAGATTATGAAAAAATTATTCGTCGTATTGCTCAGCATCTTGTGCATGCTGACACTGGCTGCATGTTCATCCGGTGGACAGGGAAATGAACCTGCCGATCAGCCGGAAGAGAAAAAAGCTTTCAATATCGGTGTCGTTCAGCTCGTTCAGCACGCTGCGCTCGATGCTGCAACGGAAGGATTCTGCGAGACTGTGCAAGCCGCTTTTCCTGATGCGGTCATCACAGTCAACAATGCTTCAGGTGATCCTGCGACCTGTTCGACGATCGCGCAGGGCTTTGTAAATGATGGTGTAGATCTGATCATGGCTAACGCCACACCAGCTTTGCAGGCCGCATTCTCTGCGACCGGCGATATCCCGATCCTGGGCACTTCAGTAACAGAGTATGGTGTCGCTCTAGGCATTGAGGATTTCAACGGTGTCGTTGGTGCCAATGTTTCCGGTACAAGCGATCTGGCACCGCTCGATCAGCAAGCCCAGATGATCCTTGATCTTTTCCCTGAGACAAAGACGGTCGGTATCATCTTCTGTTCCAATGAAGCAAACTCCAAATACCAGGTGGAAGTCGTGACTGATTTCCTGGAAAGCAAGGGCATCAAAGTCATCGCTGCCTCCTTCACGGATTCCAACGACATCGCATTCGTCACAGAGGATCTCTGTTCGCAGATCGACGTACTCTATATCCCGACAGACAATCAGGCAGCAAGCTGTTCAGAGACGATCGCAAATGTCGTCCTGGAAAAGAAGATCCCGGTCATCGCCGGTGAAGAGGGGATCTGTTCTCTCTGCGGTGTGGCGACACTGACGATCAATTACCATGATCTTGGCGTCGTGACAGGCCAGATGGCGGTCAGGATCCTGAACGGTGAAGCTGATATCAAAGACATGCCGATCGAATACTTCCCGGATCCTATCAAGAAATTCAATCCTGCTGTCTGTGAATTATTAGGCGTGAGTGTTCCTGAGGATTTCGTAGCGATCACACAATAATAAAATAAGCATATGATCACATTTTCCAACCTCATATCCAGGCTGCCCGGAGGAGTTGCCCAAGGCCTCATCTGGGGCATCATGGCGCTGGGTATCTACATCACATTCAGAGTTTTAAAAGAGTCAGACCTTACAGTGGATGGCTCTTTTGCCACGGGAGGGGCTGTCACGGTCATGATGATCGTGAGCGGCATCGATCCCTGGCTTGCCATCCTGTTCGCTTTTCTGACAGGCATCCTGACGGGTATCTGTACCGGCTTGATCCACACAAAACTGAAGATCCCGGCAATCCTGTCGGGCATCCTGGTCCAGTTCGGTCTCTATTCGATCAATCTTCATATCATGGGCATGGTCGCCAATGTGTCATGCAACCCGACCAGAAACAAGGTCCTGATCACGATGCGGAACGTTCCAATGGCCATACTTGTCGGTTTTGCTTTCGCGATCGCGCTGATCTCGATCATGTACTGGTACTTCGGCACAGAACAAGGCTGTGCGATCCGTGCGACAGGCAATAATGAACATATGGCTCTGGCTCAGGGCATCAACGTCAACAATATGAAAGTCATCGGTTTCGCTTTGGGCAATGGTCTGGTCGCTTTGGCTGGCGGCCTGATGGCACAGTATCAGGGCTTTGCCGATATCAATATGGGCAGAGGCGCTATCGTCATCGGACTGGCAGCCATCATCATCGGCGAAGTCTTATCGGAGGTCATCTTCCCGAAAGGGGCTTCTTTCTATACGAGGTTCCTTTTCGTCATCATCGGCGGCATCGTCTACTATCTGATCATGATCGTGGTACTGTGGCTGCGTGTAGATTCCAATGACTTGAAGCTGGCCACAGCGATCATCGTCATGTTGTCGCTTTCGATCCCGAATCTGAGAAAGGGGAGGAACTGATGCTTAAACTGGAAAATCTGAAAAAGACATTCAACCCCGGCACGATCAATGAGAAGATCGCTTTGGATGG
>JAILBD010000102.1 GCA_024681275.1 Erysipelotrichaceae bacterium | reverse complement strand
ATGTTGAGGGAAGGGAAGTGTTTCTGCAGATCTTTGGTGATCCTTTCCTTGTCTTCCGCCTTTTCCAGGTAGAGCAGGAATTTCTGCGCATCGGAATGTTTTTCTGCAAAAGCTTTGATGATGTCCGGTTTTCCGGTGAAGTTGAAGAGGATGTCTTTGACGGCGCGTCCGGCGATATCTTCGGCGACGTTTCCTTCCTCATCTCCTTCGCAGATCCTTTCGCCGTTGATGACGGCCGATCTGAATACGGGATAGTCCCGGATGTGTTCCAGGAGCTTCAGACCCGTTTCGTAAGGAATGGCGTTCTCATAGATGTATCTCTGGTTTTTATAGTCGTAGACAGCTCCGCCGTTGCAGCAGATGGCATAGGAGACAAAAGGCTGTCCCCTGATGGCTTTCGGCATTTCACGATGCGTCCTTCCGGTGGAAGGCAGAAAGAGGATCCCTTCCTCATCCAGCTTCCTGAGAAGTGCCAGTGTCTCTTCGGAAACGCTTTTGTCGTCTTTCAGGAGCGTTCCGTCCATGTCGCTTACGATGACTTTATACATATCTATACCTTCTTCTTTTGATTTAAGTATATTCGTTGAGGATGTGTTTTGAAAAGCAGGGCGATCATCAGCGTGATCAGTAAAAAAATACTGCCGTTATACTTCAACGGCAGTTTTTCTTTTGCATTGCTTTCTCAGCTTGGGTTTCATAAACCCGTAATTTTGCACTTTGTGTTTTTAAATTTTTAATATAGGTAGTGATGGAATTCTCTGTCATATGACAGTAGCCGTACATTGGTCTTTCCTCCGTAGGAATATCCAATGTTCTGATCAGCAAGTTTACCACTCATCGTCCGCTGATCAACCGGCCGATGAGGGATCAATGAATTTCTTTCAGGATCTCCTTCATTTTTGATTCCTCCTAATTCTCACTATCCGACACCCATCGGATCTTAATTATTTTTCCTTCTCTTTACACCTTCATGGTAGCAGTTTTATATGAAAAGAAAAGACTGTTTTTTTCTGAATTTTTATGAGATAATGAATCTGTTGGGGGTGATCCGGAAGGATCGTTTTTTTATGGCTTCAGTCAGGACTGTCCGAAAAATGGAACAGTCCTTTTTTCATAATATCCTATCATGAGATCGGGAGGTGGATAGATGAAGAAATATACGATCAGCGAGCTCGTCAATGCCGGAAGGTTTTCCAACAACAGGAGGTCGGATCTGCTGCGTTGCAGCGTGTGCGGCTGTTATCACTGCGGGAGGATCTTTCTGGCAAACGATGTCCGCTGGAAGGATCTGAACGACATGGAAAGCAAGGCCGTCTGTCCCTTCTGCGGTCACGATTCGATACTGGGCGAGAGCTCTTCCTATCCTTTGAACAGAGAGTTTCTGAAAGCGATGAAGAAGTATTATTTCCGGGAGGATCTTCCCTATGTCGTTTAAGGAATATATCAAGGAGATGAAGCGTCTGGGCTGGAGCGATGAGGAGCTCAAAGATGACTATGCCTTGCATGAAAAGACGGAGAATGACGGATTTGAGTTGCCTTGGTTTCCTTTTGAAAAAGAAGAAAAGCGATCACAGTCCTCTCAGGAATGAAGTGGCGTGATCGCTTTGATCTTTATTTTTGTAAAGTCTATGATGTTCCTTGTTTCTTTGAAGTATCTTCTATGTTTGATACAATGCTTCAACCATTCAAACACCAGGCTTTGGGTCGAAGACGAACGGACTGATCTTGGCATAGGAATCTGCCATTTCGATCCTGGCATTCCTGGCATCGATGTCATTCTGAAGGTTGATGAAGTATTTCTCTGACACGCCAAAGAATCTGCCTAAACGGATCGATGTATCGACCGTGATCTTTCTCCGGTCATGGAGGATGTCCTGGATCCTGGAAACCGGAACATCGATCTCTTTGGCGAGTTTATAGGCGGACATACCAAAAGGCTCCATGAATTCTTCATATAATATTTCGCTGATTTTAGGTGTTTCGATCATTTTAGTCATATCCACATCCTCCTAGTGATAATCGGTGATCTCTACTTCATAGAAATCACCGTCTAGAAATATAAAGCATATTCGGTACTGATCATTGATACGAATACTGTGTTGTCCCAGCCTGTCTCCTTTTAAAGCTTCCAGTCTGTTTGCGGGCGGAACTCTCAGATCTTCAAGCGTCTCTGCATTATCGATCATGATAAGCTTTCGAAGCGCTGTCTTTTGTATGGAGTTTGGCAACTTTCTGGAAAGCTGCTGATCATAGATTTTTTCTGTTTCTTTATCTTTATAAGACCTGATCATTTTTACCTGATTCAATTATACCTATATAACGTGTATATGTCAAACGTGTATATGGCTTATGTGAAATTATGAATATGACTGATATGATGAAAAATAACACGATAATGTTTTTGTGAAGACGATGGAGAAGTATTGATTCAGGGATCCTGAATATAGATTAAGGGGTATATAAAAGAGATGAAGTGACTGAACTGCTCTGGTTTAAGAAATGCGATCATGATCCTTTCAGGAATGAAGATGGTGTGATCGCTTTGATCGTTGATTTTGTGTAGTCTTTAGTGTTCCTTGTGATGATATAGTCTGCTTTGATGTTTGATGCACTCACAGACTGTATTGCATCTTCAAAATCATCCCATCTCAATGCAGTTGCCTGCATGAGATCGGATTCATCAAGACCGACAAATCTGAAGATCAGTTTCAGCGAGTGAAAGACCAGGTCGATCTTTTCGGGATCGAGTTCTTTTCTCAGGATGTATACCAGATCAGCAAAAGTCAGAACGGAGACATATCCGTCAAGTTGTCGGGTCTCACATAGTTTCCATATCTTTGATGAATCTGCGACAAACGGTTCCCTGTTGCTCAGAACATCAAGGATGATGTTGCCGTCAATCAGACACTGCATATCTGGAACTGACCGCCTTTTCTTTTTCTTCTTTGATATCGTAGTTTCCGTGAATGATCCCTGTCAGCGAATCAGTCAGAAATGAGACAGACTGCGATCTGGGGATCATCCTTCCGATCTCTTTTCCGTTTTTTGTTATGATGACTTCGTTTCCTCTGCTCACCATGTCCAGGTATTTTCCGAAATTGTTTTTGATTTCTGTGGCTGTGGCTATCGCTTCTACCATAAAATGATCCCTCCAAATATTAGCTAATAATAATATATCACTTATTAGCTGATTATTGTAGTTTTCTGTCATAATGGGCTTCCTTCTGATTCATTATTTGCAAGAAAAATCAAAAATCCTCACTTTATTTTTCTGTAGGCACATTTTTTCATCTTCCATCTGCTATAGTTTGTCAGACAGGAGGAAGTGATGATATTAGAGAACATCATGAATAACAGAGTCACGCAGCTTTATGAGATGCTGACGAAGAGCGATTTCAAGGGAAATGTGGAAGATGAATATGTGGTCTCTCTGGTCTATGTGATGATGTGCATCGACCGCTGCGTGAACGATCAGATCAGCTTTGACAGGAAGCACTATGTCCTGCTGGCAAGGGAGATCATCAGGATCCATGATACGGGTGCTGAGGATGTCTCCTATATGGCCTTGACCAGGGCAATGATCGATTATATGAAGAAGAAGGGAAAGAAGTACAGAGAGATCCATTCAATGAACAGCTATGATCTTCTCAACGGCGTCATGGAGCACATGCAGGAGGTGGAGGACTGAAAGTCGGAACTGATCATCAGATCGATGATATATTGTAGATGAGGCATATTCATACAGGACTTGAGAAGGAGGACTGATCATGAATTACAGGATCATTCAGAAGGATCTCCGCAGGGACGGTCTCAAGATAGACGGACAGCTTTATCTGCCGGATCAGGACAAGAGCCCGCTCCTGGTCATCTGCCATGGCTTCGGTGGAAACCGCGGCAGAGGTGTCAGCTATGCAGAGCTTTTCGCAGAGAATGGGATCGCGGTCTATCTCTTTGATTTCATCGGCGGCGGACCGGATATCCTGAGCGATGGAGACATGATGCACATGTCAGTGTTAACGGAGGCGAAGGATCTCGATGTAGTGCTAGATGGCCTGATGGAGCTTGATTTCATCGACAAGGAGAATATCTTTCTTTCCGGAAGGAGCCAGGGTGGCTATGTCTGCACACTGGTGGGCTCCGATCGCAGGGAAGAGATCAAGGCCATGGTCCTTCTTTATCCGGCTTATGTGATACAGGATGACGCTTTGGAGATCTCGGAGAACGGGACGAAGTTTGAGGAGGAATATGAATTCCTGAACAACAGGGTCTCAGATCTCTACGGCAGGGATGCGGTCAGTGTGGATATCTATGAGAAGATGAGAAGATATGACAATGATGTGCTGATCCTGCATGGAGATGCCGATGAGATCGTGCCGATCTATTACTCCTATGAAGCACTGGAGACTTTTCCGCACGCAAGACTTGAGGTCATAGAAGGAGCGGGTCACGGTTTTGAGGGGGAAGATGAGATCCGGGCGAGAAAGATGGCTCTGGATTTCATCAAAAAACACCTGGGATGAAAGAGACGATGATCGTCTCTTTTTTCGGCAAGAAACTGAGCATAGTTTTGCCATAAAAGAGATTAAAAAAACAGCTCATTGAGCTGTCAGTCTGTGATCTTCTGGAATTCAATGAGATAGTGGTCAGGGTCAAAAACGAAAAAGGAATAGACCGGGAATATCGGATGCATTGCCGGCTTTTTGTATATGTCCACGATATCTTTGAGTTCTTCGTATTTTGCCAGGACTTCCTCGTTGTTATCGAGATTCAGGGAAAGACAGACGCCATGTTCGCCTGAAAGAGACTTCCTTCCATCGGCATACTGGCAGAAGCCCCAGTATCCATAGCCGGTATCAAAGATATAGAGGCTGTCGCCCTGTTTCTGGAAGACAGGAAGCTTCAGGATCTCATGATAGAAATGAAAGGTCTTTTCGATGTCTGTGACGGGCAGGAATATGATGGAACTTCTGATGGACATAGTGACTTTCTCCTTTGAATTGATTGTATCAGTCACAGCTGAAGATTTGAATACGATCGAAGTGATAAAGGGCATATGGAGCAAGCTGCGATTCAAACAAAAAAAGAATGCGACCCTCTTTTGGGATCTTATTCTTATGCTAATAGTCGATAAATAGGAGTGCCTTACAACTGCCCGTTTATTTGCCACCCAGCTTTTTGAAGATCTCTTCGATGTCTGCATCGTTGAGACCGTATCCGCAGTCGGACTCTTTGATGAGTTCTTCGATCTGCGAATAGTGTATGACTTTGTAGCGGCATTTGACATCGGAGATGTCGCAGGCATCGTTGAGGGCGATGGCCGCATCGATCTTTCTGTCTCCGACCACCTGGTTCAGGTGGGCGATGTATTCTTTGAGGTAGGCAGCGGGATTGTCGATCCTGAATTTCTTCTCCTGTCCGTCTTCCGTGCGTCTGATGTACCAGTCTCCGGAATCGGATCCGGAGATCTTTCCGGTCGTGTTGAGGTGTGCGATCGAAAGGATGCCTTTGGAGTGGATCAGGGTGATGATCTGGGCGACCAGTTTTCCTTCTTTGGAGGTGATGCTGGCAAAGACCAGACGGTGGATGCCGATCAGCTTTCTGATGAGACCTGATCTCGATGAATTCTGCGTGACGTTGAGTTTGTAGAAATAGTCGATCAGGTAGTTGTCATAGATGTGAGGATAGATGGATCTCTTGTAACGCGGATAGGCGAGCATCGCTCTGAAGATGAAGATCAGGGCGGCTGAGCCGACGATGACGTAGAGGAAGAGATTCATGTTTGGTGTGCCTTGATTCATGTTGTGTTACCTCAGTAACTATATTATCAGAAAGTCTTTATTTATAGATCTTCTTGTAGAGTTCGATCATGTCTTCAACAGTCGTTTCTTTGATGGTGTTGGATGGGGATCCGGATGCGTAGGCATCGTGTGCCATCTTGTCGATGTTGCTGAAGTACTTCTCTTTGTCGATGCCGTACTCTGACATCGTCGGGACGTTGAGGTCATGAAGCAGCTTTGAGAGTTCGTTCAGGAAGATCTGCGCAGCCTCTTGGTCACTTTCGTCTTTTGCGAATCCGAGATTTCTGGCGATGTCGGCAAAACGATCGTAGGCGCCGTCAACGGCGAAGTTCATGCATTCCTCCAGTAACATCGCATTGGAAAGGCCGTGCGGAACATGGAAGAGGGCACCCATAGGTCTGGACATGCCGTGGACGATGGTGACGGAGGAGTTGTTGAAGGAGATGCCTGCTTCCAGGGCTGCCAGAGACATCTGGATGCGGGCCTGAACGTTGTCTCCTTGTTCGTAACAGGTCCTCAGGTTATTGAAGATCCTCTTGATCGCCGACAGGGCAAAGGTGTCGGAAAGCGGCTGGGCTTTTCTGGAAGTGTAGGATTCGACCGCGTGGCACAGGGCGTCGATGCCGGTGTGTGCCGTGACGGACTTCGGTGCCGTCCTGGTGAAGGCAGGATCGATGATGGCGGTGTCCGGCATCAGACATGGTCCGGTCAGCAGCATCTTCACTTCGCTTTGCGTGTCGTTGATGATCGTGAATTTGGTGGCTTCCGATCCTGTGCCAGCCGTCGTCGGGATGGCTGCCAGGGCAGGTCTGGCGATGTCGATGGTCTTGCCCATGTAGGAAGATAGCGGCGCATCGGATGCCAGCAGTACGGAGATGGCTTTGGCCGTGTCGATCGGCGATCCGCCGCCCAGGGCGATCAGATGGTCACAGCCGTTTTCTTGATAGGTCTTTGCGCCTTGAATGACGATCAGATCATTTGGTTCGAAATTGACTTCGGCAAAGATGGTGTAGTCTGTGCCGTTTTTCCTAAGCACGTCGAGCAGAAGATCGACGTTGCCCAGTTTCAGCATGGTCTGATCGGTGACGATGAAGGCTTTCTTGCCCATCTTTGACAGCTGCGCTGCCGCCTGGTCAAGAGCGTTTTCGCCGGAGATGATCGTTTTTGGTGTCAGGAATGTGTTTGCCATAAGATTTTCCTTTCTGATTTGGTTACTTTTGTTTCCAAATATGATTAATAATTGATAATATTCTGATAAGTTTTATAAT
>JAILBD010000084.1 GCA_024681275.1 Erysipelotrichaceae bacterium | reverse complement strand
CGTTCCAAAGGGAAAGACGATGACGGAAGTCATCATGGAATACAGAAGACACAAGGGGAAGAAGAGATACGATCTGCCTCTTTTGGTGAAGGTCAAAGACAGGGGCAGGATCGATGAGGTCGTATCGCGGGACATGCAGCTCTTCTACATGAATGTGGAAAGCGAGAGTGACAAGCTGATCATCTATCTGCATGGCGGCGCCTATGTGGAGGAGATGCTGCCGTTTCATTGGCTGATGCTGGACAAGATCACGTCCAATGTCGATGCGGCTTTCATCATTCCTGATTATCCGCTTGCCCCGTACAGCGATTTCAGAGACTGCTATGAGAAACTGGAAACGTTCTATCGCAAGGTCCTGGAATATTATCCGGATCGAAAGATCATCATGATGGGCGATTCAGCCGGAGGCGGTCTGGCACTGGGTCTGACGATGTATCTGGATCATCTGGGACTCAGGACAGCGGACAAGCTGATACTGATGTCGCCTTGGGTGGATCTAGTCATGGACAATCCCGAGATCCCTCTCTACAAGAAGAACGATCCGACTCTGAAGCAGGATGAACTTGCCGTGGATGCAATGTACTGGGCGAATGGAGAGGATCTGAAAGATTACCGGCTTTCGCCGATCTATGGCGATCTCAGTGGTCTGAAGGATGTGACGATGTTCTGCGGGACGCATGAGTTCTTTTATCCGGATATCGTGAAGATGCATGAGAAGCTGAAGGAAAAGGGGATCAGGACAAGACTCTATGTCGGAGAAGGCCTCAATCATGTCTATCCGGCTTTTCCGATCCCGGAGGCGGACAAGGCGATCAGGCAGATCTGCGAGATCATTGAAGAGGCTTGAGAGGGAATTTCGATGGATACAGATAAATGGCTCGATGAGCTGGAATTCGGGACGGTCTTCGTCTTCTCCGATCAGAAGGAGTACTATCTGGACCGCTACATCATCAAGGCACCGGAACAGGACGCCTTGCTGTACAGGTCTTTTCGTGTGAAGCTGGGCACCTATCAGGATGAGGTCATATGCAAGGCAAAAGACTTTCCGGATTTCGATTTCCGTTTCTTCCCTTATCAGAAGCAGCGTCTCAAATTCTTTTCCTGGTCCGGTCACTTCAAGCCGGTCTGGCTGTGCAATGAGGGGGAAAAGGATCTGGAGGTCGATACGCCATTCGGGATCTTCCTGGTCCCGGCGAAGAACCGCTGTCTCTGTTCCAGGGAGAACAGGGAATATCAGATCGACGCGCCACTGGTCCCGGCGATCGATAAACACAATATCAATGATGTCTATGTGAAAGGAAACAAAAAGGTCGGCTATGGAAGGCCGAACGATCGCCCGGATATCATTGAGATCGATGAAAAAGAAAAGAGCTGATCCGTGCGATCAGCTCTTGTGTTTTCAGATGGTGATGGAATCGAAGAAATCGATGATGCCCTGTTCGACATCTTCTTTGATGTCGGAGTAGTTGTGGATTTCATGACGGTATCCGGTATAGAGGACGGTCGTGACTTCGTGTCCTGTGTCGATGAGCCAGTTGGCGGTCTGGTATACGCCTGTTCCGTACTGTCCGACAGGGTCCTGGTCACCGGCGATGTTGTAGATCGGCAGATCCTTAGGGACTTTTTCCGCCCACTCCGGTCCGGTGATGTCTTTCATCATCTGCTGGAAGTAGAGCCATGCACGGTTGGATGTCGGTTTCGTGAAGGCGTCGAACGGGTCTTCGGCGTGGTCTTTCTGCACGTATGGAGAATCGCAGATCCACTCGTTGCCGAGCTTGACGCCTTCTGAGCATCTTGCGAACATCCAGCCCATGAATTTGGCGCCTAAGGTAGGATCGGATTCGTCTCCCTTTCCTTCGTCGACGAGTTTCTGTACGACCGCGATGTTCTCATCGATGTTTGGCCATTCACCGGTCGTACCGCAGATGGTGGCGCCTTTGAGGTCGTTGCCGTACTTGGCGATGTACTGTCTGGTGATGAAAGAGCCCATGGAGTGGCCGAACATGAAATATGGCAGACCAGGATACTTTTCAACGACGAGGTCGTGGAGTTTCTTTTCGTCTTCCATCATCGTCGTGAATCCCTTGTCTCCCCAGTTGCCCCAGCTGTCGTTTTCGACGGCGGTCTTGCCGTGGCCTACGTGGTCATCGGCGGCAACGATGTAGCCGGCTTCCATGAAAGAGGTGATCATATGCAGATAGCGGCGGGAGTGTTCGCCAAAACCGTGGATCAGCTGTATGATGCCCAAAGGCCGGCATGCAGGGACGTAGATCCATCCGTAGACCTCATCACGTTCGTTGAATGAGGTAAACCTGATTTCATGTAACATTTTGTGGATTATCCTTTCCTGGAGCGAAGCTCCATCTTTGATTTCATGATATCATGACGGAACGGATATAATAGTAAATAGACATCCATATGTAAAAAAGCCTGTACGTTTTTTTGAAAGGCCCAGGAATTATCATAGAAACAAAGAAAAGGAGGTCCTCCATGCAACAGATCAAATGTCCGAATTGCGGAGAAGTGTTCACGATCGACGAATCGAATTATGATTCGATCGTCAGGCAGGTCCGCGATCATCAGTTCAACGAGGAAGTGAAAAGAAGAGAAAGAGATTACGAAGAGAAGCTGAAGATACAGCTGGATGCCTTGAAGGCGCAGACGCTCAGTGAGAATCAGAAAGCCTTGAATCTCAAGGATCTGGAGATCGAGAGGCTGAAGAGTGAACTGTCCGGCAAGGACAAGGAAAACGAACTGGTGACCAGAGAGGCGGTCGATGAACTGCAGGCGAAGCTGCAGGAGAAGGAGAATCTGATCCTGAGACTGGATGCCCAGCTCAAGAACAAGGAGACTGAGAACAGGCTCGATCTGGCGAATGCGCTGAAGAAGAAGGACGAGGAGATCCTGGAATTGAAAGCCGTTTCCGAGGCCATGAAAGAGGGTTATGTGAAGCAGCTGGCGGACAAGGATGAG
>JAILBD010000074.1 GCA_024681275.1 Erysipelotrichaceae bacterium | reverse complement strand
TCCGATCTGTTCAGGATGACGACTTCCGCATTCACGACGTGGTTGTAAAGGAACTGACGCAGATTGGTCAGATACATCTGGAACTTGGAAGCATCGATCGTCGTCAGTGTCTGTGCGAGCTCCCACTTGCTGATGAAGCCGATCTCATAGAGGATATTGTCATCCTCCATGCCGTTGAGTTCGATAAAGACACGCTCAAAATCATAGTCCTTTTCGATCTGTTTCTGTTTCTCGATCGTCAGATCCTTGACAGAATCCAGATAGAGGACCTGCGTATTGGTGAACTTCAGAAACTTCTCATCATATTCGACATCGCCCTGTTCCAGACAGATGATCAGTGTCGACTCCCCCTCATTGAAACGGGGGTTGTACAGGGTCTCCTTGATCGCCTGCGTCTTGCCGGAATCAAGAAAACCGGAAAAAACGTAGACCGGTTTAATCATGGAAGAGTTCCTCGAAATAATGCTCATCGATCTCAGTGCCGATGATCGAGACAAGGGCCTCTTCTCTTGGCGTGCCGGCAAAGATGCTGTATTCATTCAGGACATAGTTGAAATACAGCGTCTCATTTTCAGATAGAACGTATCCTTTGACTCTGATGATATCTTCAGGGATCTGCTCAAGGATCTGTGCCAGCTCCTCTTTGCTAAACCTGTAGGTCGGACGAAGGATCAGATTCAGGAATGGCTCATCCTCGTCATCGTCATCATGGTGATGGTGGTGATGGTGGTGATCATGATCATGGTGATGTTCATGATGGTGTTCATGATCGTGATGATGCTCGTGTTCATCTTCATCCTCATCATCGTCGTGGTGATGATGCTCTTCCTCTTCTTCAAAATCAGGCATGACATCGCCACCGGAAACGATGATGTTGAGCAGTTCCTCGATCGGCAGATCTGTGACAGGTTCTGACACAACCTCTGCTTCATCGTTGAGCTCATTGACGATATCGATCGCCTTTTCGATCGTCTCTTCATCTGCGACATCGGTATGGGAAAGGATGATCGCATTGGCTGCAGCCACCTGATCATTGAAATACTCCTTGAAATTGAGATGATACTTCCTGCATGTCTTGACATCAACGATGCAGATATGGGAAACGATCCGGAAATCCGGATCAGCCTTGACGACATTGATGATCTCGGAGAGCTTGCCGACACCGGATGGTTCGATGATCAGATCGCTGACGCCCATCTCTTCGATCTCCTCCAGAGCATCCTCAAAATCGCCCTGCAGCGAGCAGCAGATGCATCCGTTGTTGATCTCTCTGATATTCAGAGACTTGTCAAAAAACACGGCATCGACACCGACTTCACCGAACTCGTTCTCCAGCAGCATCGGTCTCTCAAATTTCTTTTCCTTCAATAATTTCTGAATAAAAGTCGTCTTACCGGCTCCCAAAAAGCCTGAAACGATATAAACATTGATCATAATAAACTACCTCACCTTCTCAAATACTATCTCATCATAGCCCGTATCCTCATCGAATCGACGGGATGATACGTGTTCTTCCAGGACAGCCAGTACGAGTTCACAGGTCGTATTGATGAGACATCCTTCGCACAGATGCCCACCGATCACATCCCCTTTCTCGTCGGACAGGGAAATGTGGACGTGGACCCTTCCTTTTGAGATCGTTCCGGTCAGAGAAACGATCTCGTAGTTGCCCTTTTTCTCATAGAAAGAATCGGCGTTGGCCAGTCTGATCCTGGCTTCATAAAGAGACCCTACGCCCGAAAGGACGACTGCCGTATCGGCATTTGCTTCCTTGCAGATCCGGGCAAGTGAACCTTTCAGATCATCGCCTTTTTTCAGCCTCACCGCTATCTCTTTCATAACCTCTATTTTACCATTTATGACAAGTCTCTGATAAGCAAAATACACGTACGCCCGGCCAAAGAAAAGGGATCCCCGCCCAGAGGATCCCTGATATTTATGATGATCGATCAAGCGGCCTTGGTCGCCTTTTTCTTGACGGCGTCAGGATCTTCAAAGATCGGCTGCTTCTTGCCTGCCTTGACCGCGAACATCACGCCTGCATACGGTGCCAGATCGATCTCGATCGAGTTAGGCAGGCCGTGCGCCTTCACTTTATGCGATCTGATCGGCTTGAAATTGCACATGTTGCAACCATTGTAGATGTCCTTCTCTGAGTTGATCAGCTCGGTATAGACACCTCTGTATGGAACACCGACCCGGTAATTCGTATAGGAGATCGGTTTCATGTTCAGAACGATCAGGAAGCAGTAGTCTTCCTCATAACGCGTGTAGATGTAGACCGACTGCTTGTAGTTGTCGGCATCGATCCAGCGGAATGAAGAAGGATCGTAGTCGTAGCAGCTGAAGACCTTGTAAGTCTTGTAGATATGACAGAGGTCACGGAAATAACGATTGAATGCATCGTGTGCCGGATATTGCAGCAGATGCCAGTCCAGACCTCTTGTCTCATCGAACTCGCGATACATCGCGATATCGTTGCCCAGGAAGTTCAGTTTCTTGCCCGGATGGGTGAACATGTACAGGAAGAGGTTGCGGCACTGCGCAAACTGTGTCTCGTATGTGCCCCACATCTTGTTCACGATCGTCTTCTTGGAGTGAACGACCTCATCGTGAGAAAGCGGCAGGATGAATTTCTCGGAATAGAAATAGGCCATTGAGAACGTCAGCATATTGTGGTGGTACTGCCTGAACTCCGGATCCATCGCATAGTACTTCAGCGTATCGTTCATCCAGCCCAGATCCCACTTGTAATCAAAGCCAAGCCCATCATACTGGGTCGGTACAGTGACTTTCGGATAGTCTGTGGAATCCTCCGCGATCAGCAGCACATCCGGATGTTCCTTTTTCAGGGTATAGTTGAAACGCTTGACGAAAGAAAGACCCGAACCGTTTTCACCGATATTCTTGTTGCCTTCATAGAAGATGATATTGGATACCGCATCCATCCTCAGTCCATCGAAATGATATTCCTCGATGAAGAAGTTTGCAGAGGACATCAGGAAGGAGATGACAGGACCGGAACCCAGGTCGAACTGATAGGATCCCCACTGTGACTTCTCCATATCCTTGGTCTTGTATTCAAAGAGCGGCTGGCCATCGAAATTGCCCAGACCGAAGGCATCTGTCGCAAAGTGGACATAAGCGACATCCAGTATGACGCCGATGCCGTTCAAATGACACTCGTTGACGAAATCCTTCAGATCCCATGGCGTGCCATAGCGGCTGGTCGCTGAGAAGAAACCAGTCGCCTGATATCCCCAGGAACCATCATATGGATGTTCCACGACCGGCATCATCTCGATATGGGTGTAGCCCATGTTCTTGACATAAGGGATCAGTTCCCTTTTCAGTTCTCCATAAGTCGTCAGACGGCCTTCGTGTTTGAATCCGTTGACATGGATCTCGTAGATGTTCAGCGGTTCCTCATAAGAGAAATGTCGCTTCTCCATGTACTCATCATCTGTGAACTGGAAATTGTTCAGATCATACATGACCGACGCATTGTCCGGCCTTCTTTCCGAATAGAAAGCGTACGGGTCAGATTTATACAGGACATCGCCATTCTGCGCCGTGATGCGGTAACGGTATGAATAGATCGGCTCACAGTTTTCGATCACCAGATGCCAGATCCCACGGTCATCTACCTTCTTGAGATCATAGAAAGTCCTGAAATCATCCCGGGACATGAAAACTTCCACTCTCTTTGCATGCGGAGCCCACAGATAAAACTCGACACCATCGCCGAGTTTATGAACACCCATATACTTGTAGGACTGTGTATCCAGACCGGAAAAGAAATAATCAAGATTCATGGTTCAACACCTTTCTGTAGAGATCTTCGTATTCTCTTGCGGACTTGGCAAAAGAAACATCGGTCTTCATCGCATTCCTGACCAGCATCTTCCATCTGTCAGGATACTCATAATACTGTGTATAAGCGTAATTGAAAACTCTCAGAAAATCATCGACCGCATATGGTCCGAAAGAAAAACCATTGCCGGTGTTTTCGTATTCATTCAGCGGCTGGACCGTGTCCTTGAGACCACCGGTCTCTCTGACCAGCGGCAGAGTGCCATAGCGCATGGCGATCAGCTGCGAGATCCCACACGGTTCAAACAGCGATGGCATGCACAGGAGGTCAAGACCAGCGTACATCTCATGAGCCAGCGCCTCATTGTAACCGCAGTAGTATACGAAACGTCTCTTGTTCTCGTTCTCCAGCATCTTGAAAGAATACTCGTGTTTGGATTCCCCGGTACCCAGGACCGCGACCAGGACATCTTTGCGCAGGATGTCTTTCATCGCATTCAGGAAGATATCAGCGCCCTTCTGGAAAGTCAGCCTGGAGACCATGCCGACCAGCAGCGTATCTTCCCTGAGTTCCAGACCGAGGCGCTCCTGCAGAGCTCTCTTGTTTTCCCGCTTGCCGCTGAGATAATTCCGGATCGAATACTTCTTGGCGATATCCTCATCCCTGGAAGGATCGAAAGATCTGGTATCGATACCGTTGACGATGCCATAGAGATCCTTGGAACGATATCTCAGGATGACATCGAGCTCATTTCCGAATTCCGGCGTCTGGATCTCGTTGGCATAGGTCTTGGAGACTGTCGTGATGAAATCCGCGTAGATGATACCGATCTTCATGAAGTTGCAGTAGTCATTGAAACGAAGATCGCCTCTTTCATAGTCGCGGTAATCAAAAGCCAGATAGTCAAAGAGGACCTGCTTGTCATATTTGCCCTGATAAGCCAGGTTGTGGATGGTCAGGATGTGTTTGATGTTCCTGATCTTCTCGATCGCATTGAACCTGATCTTGCACAAGGCAGGCAGCACTGCGGCATGATAATCGTGTTCGTGACAGATGTCAGGATAGTAGTCCATCTTGATCATCATCTCAACGACCGCGATATTGTAGAAAGAAAAACGCGCGGCGTCATCGGCATAGCCATAGACGCCGTCGCGGTTAAAATACGTATCGTTGTCGATAAAGAGATATTCAACACCTTCGTTGACATAAGAGTAGATGTTTGCTTCTTCATTGATAAAACCGCTATGAACATAGATATGATCGAGATACTTCATACCCTCATAGTATTTCTCTTTGATCGTTTTAAACATAGGCATGACGACACGAACTTCAAACTCGTTTCTATCCAAAGCCTTTGGTAATGCATAAACGACATCAGCCAGACCGCCCGTCTTGACGAAAGGCAGTGACTCAAAAGAAACAAACAGTACTTTTATCATTAAATACGATCTCCTCGTTTGATATAGATCGGTTCCTCCGGTGTACCCTTGAGTTCCTTGACGTGGGTGACGATCGACAGCCTGTCGACGACAGCGCATTCAAGTTTGACATTCTTGTCGATCAGAGTATCCGGCAGGACGACCGAATCTTTGATGACTGCTCCCTCACGGATGACGACATTACGTCCGATGACGGAATTGATGACCGTTCCTTCGATCTGGCAGCCGTTGGCTACGAGTGAGCCGCAGACTTTTGCGCCAGGTTTGTACAGTGTCGGACATGAGTCGTTGGTCATGGTGTAGATCGGCCAGTCATCATTGATCAGTTTCAGCAGTTCCTTCTCTTTCTTGATCTCCATATTGGCATCGTAGTAAGCCTTCAAAGTGGAGATGCATGCATAGAAACCGGAATGCTGGTAGCCGCCGATCTTCATTACCTTCGTGCAGTCCGCGATGATGTCGGAAAGCGAATAGAGAGAAGAAGTGGCGGAAGCCTCTTCGACCAGCTGTTTGAAGGTCAAAGCGGACATGATGTAAGTCTCAAGCGAGACAGTAGCTTTCTTGGTCTTGCCACGGTTCTTGTAGAATTCCGTGATGCGTTTGTTCTCATCCAATGTCAGCAGGTCACCCATCAGGTAACGCTTGTCGGCGTTCGTGGTGTTGTGATAGAGGACCGTGATATCGTTCTTGGAAGCGATATGGTAGTCAAGCATCTCTCTGAAATCCTGCTTGTAGATGAAGTGTGACGGTGCGATCACGACATAGGATGGATTTTCAACATCGATGAATTCCATGTATGTCTTGAACGCCTGAACGTCGACATTGAACAGTTCATTGTTCTTGTAATCGACATCACCGTGCAAGAGCTGGATCTTTCCTCTCTTGGAGTTGAGATTGTAGCTGGTATGGGTGATGTGTTCAACAGTGGAACGAGGTCTGTTCTTGATGAAGACTTTGATGCCTTCGATACCGGAGTTAGTAAAGTTGGAAAGCATGAAGTCGATGACTCTGTAACGGCCTAAGATCGAAGTTGCAGAGATCGGACGGAAATCCTCCAGACCTCTGACAGAGACATATGAAGGTTCAAAATTCAGAATACCTAATACACTACTCATGGTTTTCACCTGCCTTTGCGATAAGGGCTTTGGATACAAGCAGGATGTCATCTGAATCCTTCTTGCCTAAAACCATTCCTTCCGGGATCCTCACATCATCAGCTACCAGACATCTGGTCAGTTTAGCGCCCTTACCTACTACGACGTTGTTCATGATAACTGAATCGGTCACCTTGGCCTTTTCGCCGACCTCGGCACCGGAGAAGATCACTGAATGAGCCACTTCGCCATTGACGATGGCACCCTGTGTGATGAAGGCGTTTTCGATCTTTGCTTCATCGCCGATGCACTGCGGCGTAGCGCTGGCATCGTCCGTATAGATCTTCCAGGTCGGGTCAAAGAGATCGAGACCTGAATTGTCCTTCAGAAGGTCCATGTTCGCTTCCCAAAGGGAATCGATCGTTCCGACATCCTTCCAGTAGCCTTTGAAACGGTATGCCTGAAGCTTCAGGCCATCGTTCAGGTAGGCAGGAATGATGTTCTTGCCGAAGTCATGCTGGGAATCAGGATTCTTGGCATCTTCCTTCAGGTACTTCTTCAGAGATTTGTAAGAGAAGATGTAGACACCCATGGAAGCCAGATTCGATTTCGGCTGTTTAGGTTTCTCTTCAAATTCGATGATCCTGTCATTCTCGTCCGTATTCATGATACCGAAACGGCTAGCTTCCTTCTTAGGAACTTCGATGACAGCGATCGTAGCTTCAGCACCTGCTTCCTGGTGAGCCTTCAGCATCTTGTCATAATTCATCTTGTAGATGTGGTCACCGGAAAGGACGAGCACATAGTCCGCATCCTCCTGATCAAGGAAATCCAGGTTCTGATAGATAGCATCAGCAGTACCGGCGTACAAGCCAAGGCCTGTTTCATCCTTTTCTCTAGGAGACAGGACATAGACACCGCCGCCCTTGGAGTCAAGACCCCAGGTAGAGCTCCTTGCGGAATATGAGCTCAAAAGGATGGACTCATACTGAACAAGGACACCGACAGTTGAGATCTGCGAGTTTGCGCAGTTGGAAAGCGCAAAGTCGATGATGCGATACTTGCCGCCGAAGTGGACTGCCGGCTTGGCAACCTTCTTGGTCAGGTCAAAAAGACGGGATCCCCTTCCTCCTGCAAGTATCATAGCTACCATATTATTTTTTTTCATGATTAATAATACTCCTCGTTATTAATACTTAACTTTATTATACAACATTAGATACGGCATATCACCAGTGAATAAGAAGAAACCGGTATCGAGACTCCGCTGAAAGAGCACCTGCCCTCGCGGGCGAAGATCATTTCGTGCCTTTGCCCATCGGAGTAGATCTGAGCGGTGTCCGTCGGATTGATGATGACCAGCAGATCCGAGACCTCGTATGCGATGCAGCCCTCAAAGCAGGTGAATCTCAGTTCGGTCTTGGGATCATAGAGCTCAGGATGTTCCTTTCTGATGCTGATCAGATCCCTTAGATATTTCGGACCGAATGCGTACTTGTCCCGTCTGTTCCACTCCAGCTTGTTGATCTCATCCGCTGCATTATAGGAATTCCTGGTGCCCAGCTTGGTCCTGAGGAATTCCTGACCGGCATGGATGAAAGGGATGCCCTTTGCCATCATCACCATCGCGATCGAAAGAAAAGCACGCGCCTGATTGATCTGTTTCCTGTCTTCTTCCTTGTATATCAGCATCCGGTCATAGAAGGTGTAGTCATCGTGGCACTCGCTGTAGTTGATGCTCTGGGAGGCATCGAGATAGGACTCGTCTGCCGAAAGAGCCCTCATGACCTCCTCATCGATACTGGTGTTGCCGGAGATGTAATGGATGAGCGTCTCCCGGAAATAGTCGTTGAACATCGCCACGCCCGGCAGCTTCTTCGCATTCGGGATGGCAGCTCTTTCCGTTTCAGGAAGCGCATCGCCCATGTTCCACCCTTCGCCATAGACCATGAAATCCGGCTTCTGTCTTCTCATAGTCTGATGGATCAGATTGACGGTATCGATATCGCTGATGCCCATCAGATCCATCCTGATCCCATCGATGTCGAAGAGATCCAGATAACGATCCACCATTTCCACGATGTAAGCCCTGACGAACGGATCCTCGCTCTTGACCTCGTTTCCACAGAAAGTGCCCTGTGCCAGTTTTCCGTCGGCCGTTCTTCTGAAACAGTGCCCCTTCAGCATCTTTCCAAGTTCATTCTTCACATGGCTGTAAACATGGTTGAAGACGACATCCAGCACGACCCGAATCCCGTTCTTATGCAAGGTGTTGACCGTATAACGCAATTCATTGATATAGGCATAAGGATCATCCGGATCACTAAGATAAGCCGGCTTGACATAGTTGTAAGCCACCGGATTGTATCCCCAGTTGTAATCCGTCTTGTCATTGTCAAAATCAAAAACAGGCAGCAGCTGAAGATGGGTGATACCGAGTTCCTTAAGATAATCAAGGCCGATGCTGTTCCCATCCTTCGTCTTCAGGCCTGTTTCCGTAAAGCTTAAAAATTTGCAGCGGTACTTGCCTGGATAGCTCTCCGCTGAAGAGAAATCACGGACAGAGCACTCATAAATGACGGGTGTCTTCACTTCGTCCATCGCGATCTTCTCTTTGATGAACCTGCTGCGGTTCATGACGATCGAATCGGTCCCGATGCTGGCATAGGCAAACGGATCCCTGAAGCTCACACCGTCAGCAGTCTCAAAATGATAACGCGCGCCTTCCAGATCAGAAGCCAGCGCGATCTCAAAACAGTGGCCCTTCTTGTGCATGTAATAGGAATGGCCCTTGATCACCAGAAGCAGTTCGCTGTAGTATGGCGAAAAGACCCGAAAGATCGTCTTATCAGGACTGTATAAACTGCCTAATTTATGGATATCAAAATCTTCTGTTTTGTGTCTGAACATTATCGGTAATCTTCTAATCTGTTCCTGGCCTCCAGAGAATCGATGATCCCTTCAACGATCTTCTCGATCCTGGAACCTCTGGAATAATCGGCTTTCACGAAGAAAGTCGCTCTCTTGTCTTCATAGAGCTTTTCGGCATTCTTCCGCTTTGAATCATCACCAAAGACCGCGATCGTGATCCCGCCGTTCTGCTGAACGACCTTCATGCTTGGCACATCGGTGCTCCCGTCTCCGAAATAGACCATGTTTTCCAATGGAATGTACTTCTCCGCTTCCGGCGTCGAAGAATTCAGATCTTCATCATTGGTCTCGGTCAGAACCCCCTTGTTGATCCTGAAAAGATACTGCGTCTTCATCGTATAGTTGACGACTCTTGAAGGCCACAGGATCCTTCCCTTCTCATCATACGCATAGGTGCACGCATAGATCTTCTTGAACTCCTTGGCGATCGAAGTGCCCTTGATGATATCGGTCAGGCCTGAAGAGATCACGTAGTGTTCGACATTCACGTGATGCTTCTTGCCATAGGCATTGATCCTCTCGAACCAGGTACTGACGCCTCTGTAAAGCTCAACGTACTTTCCCTCTTCGAGCAGCTGCTTCTTCGTCAGCTGAGGGTTCTTGCTGACCATCAGGTACATGTAAGACAGGATGCCGTCACAATTATGTTTCTGAGAAAAAACACCGCATTCCTTCCAGAAATCTCCCGGATCCTCATAACCAAGAGATCTGATATAATGAAACTCCTGCATATCCCTTGGGGAAAGGGTCTTATCAAAGTCATAGATCAGAGCGAGTTTTATATTTTTCATACAACATCATTATAACAAAAAACAGAAGACTGTTTAGTCTTCTATTTCGTTGAGATTGCGTATCGCCTGGATGTAGATTGCGACCTGTTTTTTGAAGTTCTCCAGATCGAGACTCTCGTTGGCATCATGGATGTGATTGTCCTCTCCCTGGAACTCACAGCCGAAAGCGATACAGTTGCCGATCGCCTTGGCATAGGTACCTCCGCCGATGGCTTCCATCTGCGTTTCCAGATCTCCGGTCACATCTTCATAAGCTTTCTTGAGCGCCTTGATCATCGGCAGTTCGACATCGAAGTAGAGCGGTTCGACTGCTGAATGACAGACGACTTCCGTATTGCCCTTCGATATCCGCATCATCTCTTTGATGGTCTTCAAATCAGACATGACCGGGAAACGCATATCCAGTGACATGGTCAGATCGTCGCCTTCCTTGCGTATGACACCGAAGTTGATCGTCGTATCCGAGACCTTGTCCCTGATCTCATCAAAGCCGATGAGTTCGCCGTGCACTGTCAGAGCGAAATGATCATGGAACCAGCTGATGAACTCATCGTCATAGCCGGCGGCATAAAGCGCCTCGAACAGATGGCTGATCGCATTGACACCAAGATCCGGCATCGACGCATGCGCTGCCACTCCTTCGACCAGCAGTTCTGTGTTTTCACCATGGCTGATCGTATATTTGACCTGATGATCATAAAGGAAGGATCTGAACTTCTCCTCATCGAAAGAACCCTCTTTGACCACGGCCTTCACTTTCTTGCATACGACATTGGAAGCCTCGCCGCCGCTGATATCGATGAAAGACGTGTGATGTGCGATCACCGCAGCACCATAGATGCCCTTCTCGGCATAGATGCCCGGGAAGTTGGCATCCGGCGTGAAGCCGTAATCCGGATCGCCGTATTTGGACACATAATGGCGGATGCACTCAGATCCCGTCTCCTCGTTGCAACCCAGGACGAGACGGACCCTTTTTTTGAACGGGTATCCCTCTTCGATCAGGTACTTCAACGCATACATCGCGGCAACTGCTCCGCCCTTGTCATCGGAGACACCGCGTCCATAGACTCTTCCATCTTTCTCGATCATATCGAAAGGATCTGAATCCCAGCCTTCACCGGCCGGAACGACATCCAGATGGGCAACGACTGTGATCAGCTTATCGCCCTGTCCCGTCTCACCGAATCCCGCATAATGATCGACATTCTCCGTCTTGAGGCCCTTGGCCTCCATCATCTTCAAAGCCGCTTCTAGCACTTTCCGGTTCGCGGAACCGAAAGGCTTCTCATCCTCTGAATAGACCGAATTGAAAGAAACCAGTTCCTTCAGATCAGCCTTCATTGCTTCAAAATTGTTTTTAATGAATTCCTTGACTTCCATAACTCCTCCTACAGAATCAGTCCGACCGGACAATGATCACTGCCCTCGATCTCGTTGTAGATCAGCGAATCTTTGATCTTTTCCATCAGCCTGTCGGAAACGACGAAATAGTCGATGCGCCAACCGGCGTTGCGTTCCCTGGCTCTGGTCCGATAGGACCACCAGGAATATTTGACCGTCTCCGGATAAAGCTCCCGGAAGCTGTCCTTGAAACCCGATCCCAGCAGGATGGAGAACTTCTCTCTTTCCTGATCCGAGAAACCGGCAGAGAAATGATTGTCATCCGGATTCTTCAGATCGATCTCGTTGTG
>JAILBD010000066.1 GCA_024681275.1 Erysipelotrichaceae bacterium | reverse complement strand
CATCCTGAAGGAGTTCGAATTCAAGGGCAGAGACGATGTGGAGACTTTCCATAAACAGATCGAGGCGATCAAGATCGCTTTCGCGGATGCGAAGCATTATGTCAGCGATCCGAAGGACATGAATATCGACTATCATGATCTTTTAAGGCCGGAATACGGGGCTTATCGGGCAAAGCAGATCACAGATCGGGCAAACATCCCTTTGCACGCTGATCCAGAAAAAAGCGGCACAGTCTATCTGTGCACGGCGGACAAGGAAGGCAATATGGTCTCGTACATCCAGAGCAACTACATGGGTTTCGGTTCCGGTATCGTGCTGGAAGGGTACGGTGTGGCTTTACAGAACAGGGGCGCAGACTTCACGCTGAATGAGGAGGATGTCAATGTTCTGGCTCCGCACAAGAAGTCTTACCATACGATCATTCCGGGTTTCCTGTGCAGGGATGGAAAAGCCGTGGGACCGTTCGGCGTCATGGGTGGCTACATGCAGCCGCAGGGCCACGTGCAGACGATCATGAACCGCATCGATTTCGGTCTGAATCCGCAGATGGCACTGGATGCCCCGCGATGGCAGTGGCTGGAGGGCAACAAGGTCTCTTTTGAGCCAGGTTTCCCGAATGCGATCATATCTTCACTTCAAAGCAGGGGACATCAGGTTTCGGTCGCTTCAAACAGCACTTCATTCGGCAGAGGGCAGATCATTGAGAGGTTGGAAAATGGTGTTCTGGTCGGCGGGACCGAGTCCAGGACGGATTCCAATATCGCCTGTTACTGATATAATAGACAGCGGAGAGTTTTAGATATGTTAAAAAAGATCTGGTTGATATTCATCAACACCTTCACCATTTCCATGACGGCCAATTCCGGCTATGCGATGTTGGGGGTGATCAAGAACCGTTTCGTCGATAAGTACGGCTGGTTCAAAAAAGAGGAGATGGAGGACTACATCGCTCTGGCACAGTCCTGTCCGGGACCGATCGCCTGTTCCTCTTCGACGATCATCGGCTATCAGCTCTGCGGTATCCCGGGGGCTCTGGCAGCCGTTCTCGGCGTCATCCTGCCGCCTTTCATCATGATGATCCTGGTGACCTTTTTCTACACGTTCATCTCGACGAACCCCTATGTGAGAGTTTTCATCAACGGCATGCAGGCCGGTGTCTGCGCGATGCTGCTGGATGTCGTATTGGGGCTCTTCTCGGGCGTGAAGAAGATGAACAACATCTTCTATTATGTGATGATGGTCGTATGTTTCCTGTTTGTCAGACTGACGAAGATCTCGGTCTTCTATCTGGCGGTGATCTGTATCATCGTGGCGGTCGTCAAGACATTCATGATCAGGAAGAAAGTGGAGGAGAGCCTATGATCAGCGTTATAGAAATCTTTCTGAATTTCCTGAAGATCGGTCTTTTCGCCTTTGGTGGTGCCTATGCGGTCATTCCTCTGATCGAGGAGCAGATGGTCACCAATACGGGCTGGATGACCTTTGAGGAGTTTTCTGATCTGGTCGCGATCGATGAACTGACGCCGGGTCCTATCATCGTCAATTCTTCGACGTTCATCGGCATGAAGCTGAGCGGTGTTCCGGGTGCGATCGCGGCAACGCTTGCCTGCGTCGTTCCGGGCATGATCATTGCCCTGACCCTGGTCCGTCTCTATGAAAAGTACAATGAGATCCCGGTGATCAGCGAGGCGATCAAAGTCCTCAAATGCATGTCTGTTGCCCTGATCTTTTCGGTCTTGTTGAAAATGTTCATCTCGGCAGTGTTCCCATCAGGCATCAAGATCCTGTCTGATGTGAAGATCCTGACTTTGGCGATGATGGCCATCAGTTTCTATGTATTGAAAAAATACAAAACGAATCCGCTTTATGTGATGCTGGTGTGTGGAGTGGTCAACCTGCTTGCATCGTTCATAAGATAAAACAACCTTGGGTCAATCCTGAGGTTTTTTTCATTCTCTATAGAAAAACTGCGTTTGACAAAGGAAGATCCCGTTCCTGTTTTAAAACGGGATCGATTGGGATAATATTAGGTTGTAAAAGAAGTTTTCGATAAGCCAAGATGGAGCAGAAAATGCTCAATAAAAGAAGGAGAATATCATGTCATTCCGTAAAGATTTCTTATGGGGCGGCGCAACAGCTGCCAATCAGTATGAAGGCGCCTGGAACGTTGACGGCAAGGGTGCCGGTGTTCCCGACCATATCAGAGGCGGCACGGTAAGTGCGCCAAGATTGTGGGATAAAGAAATAGATCCTGATGTCTACTATCCATCCCATGAAGCCGTCGACTTCTATCATCACTACGAGGAAGACATCGACCTGATGGGTGAGATGGGCTTCAAATGCTTCCGCATGTCCATCAACTGGTCACGCATCTATCCCACAGGCATGGAAGAGACACCAAACAGGAAGGGCCTGGACTTCTATCACAAGGTGTTCCAGAGATGCAAGGAAAACGGCATCGAGCCTTTGGTCACTTTATCCCACTATGAACTTCCTTGGGGACTGAGTGAAAAATACAACGGCTGGGCAGGCAGAGAGGTCATCGATCACTTCGTTCGATACGCAAGGACCTGCTTTGAGGAATACAAGGGCGAAGTCAAATACTGGCTGACATTCAATGAGATCAATATCGGCGTACAGTCTCTTGGCAGGATCATGTCTCTGGGTATGCAGGGAGATGATCATAAGCCGATGTTCAAACTGGAGGAGACCAAGGAAGAAAGAGACGACCGTTTCACTGCTTTGCACCATCAGTTCGTCGCTTCAGCTAAGGCTGTCGTCCTGGGTCACCAGATCGATCCTGATTACAAGATCGGCAACATGATCGCCGGCATGCTTTCCTATCCGTATTCCTGTGATCCGAACGATGTCAAAGCAGCTGATGATGCTTTCAACATGGGCAACTTCTTCTGCGGTGACGTCCAGGTCAGGGGCCATTATCCGTTCTATGCAAAGCGCTATTTCAGAGACAATGATATCGATGTCAGGATGGAAGAAGGCGATGAAGAGATCCTGAAGAAGGGAACAGTCGATTTCTATTCCTTCTCCTATTACATGTCGTCCTGTGTTTCAACACATCCGGATGTGCTTGAAAAAGCCGCCGGCAATATGTTCTCCGGACTCAAGAACCCTTATCTTGAAGCTTCCGACTGGGGCTGGCAGATCGATCCGGAAGGATTGAGGACCTATCTCAACAGAGTCTACGGCAGATACGAGATCCCTCTTATGGTCGTGGA
>JAILBD010000052.1 GCA_024681275.1 Erysipelotrichaceae bacterium | reverse complement strand
CATCCTGTCCTCATCCGGGAAGGACTCCTTGTACTCTTTAGAGATCTGCCGGGAGCTCAGATACGCATATTCCTTGTAAGTCTTGTCAAAACCCATGCGGAAATCCCGATCCATGCCCTTGACCCAGTAAGCTCCCTGATGAGTGAAAACCAGAGGCAGATAGCAGTGGAAATTATAGATGATCTTATCATCGTAAGGCGGATCCAGATCTTTGATGGCTTCGATCGAATTGTTGTGATAGCCTCCGACCAGGATCTTCGTGTCCGGGGCATCCTCACGGATCTTCTTTATAGCCTGATGGATGATCCTGTTCCAGGTATCCGAGTATCTCTTTTCGCTGACCTCATTCAGCAGTTCAAAAGAAAGATGTTCATGGCTGCCAAAGCTCCTGGCAAAAAGCGACCAGAGATCATAGAAGATCTGCTGATACTTCTCACTTTCAAAGAAGCCGTGTTCATTCTCTCCATCATCAAAGCTGAAACCGGGCGTCTTGTGAAGATCCAGGATCATGTTGAGCCTGTTTTCTTTGGACCATTCGATACACCTGGCTATCCTGTTTAGTCCGTCTTCTTTGTAAGAGAGATCTTCATTGAGCACCAGCTCATAATCAACAGGTATCCGGACATGATCAAAACCAAGGGAACGGATCCTTGAAAGATCTTCCCTTTTGATGAACTGATCATATCTTTTTACACTGTGATCGCATTGCGAAAACCAACCGCCCAGATTGATCCCGTGCTGATATCCTTTGAATTCTCTCATATGTTTTCTATTCTGTTAATACTCCAGATTCTTCTGATCTTCCTTCGAGAAGACATGGCATACAGAACCATTGAAGGACAGATTCACATCCTTGTCGATGTAATCAACGCTCTTGCCTTCCGTCGGAACAATGGCGATGACATCTTTTCCAGATACAGTCATGTGCAAGTGGCAGGAAGGGCCCATCAGTTCGGATACATCGACCCTGCCCTTGATGCCAGATTCTGAGATCTGAATGTGATCAGGTCTGACACCCAGGATGACATCCTGTGGCTTGACATCGTGTTCCTTAAGTCTTTCTTGTTTATCATCAGCCAGTACGACCCTATAGCCATCAGATTCGACATAGTATCTGTCATCCTCGATACCCAGATAGGCATCGAAGTAGTTCATCTGCGGCGTGCCGATGAAACCAGAAACAAAGAGGTTTCTCGGATGATCGTAAACTTCCTGCGGCGTGCCGATCTGTTGAATGAAGCCATCCTTCATGACCACGATACGATCGCCCAAAGTCATAGCTTCGGTCTGGTCATGCGTGACATAGACGAATGTCGTATTGATCCTCTTTCTCAGCTTGATGATCTCAGCCCTCATCTGATTTCTCAGTTTTGCATCCAGATTGGATAAAGGCTCGTCCATCAGCAGGACCTTCGGATCACGGACGATCGCACGGCCGATGGCGACTCTCTGTCTTTGACCACCGGAAAGAGCTTTCGGTTTTCTATCCAGATACTGCGTGATATCCAGGATCTCGGCAGCTTCTCTGACTTTTCTTTCGATCTCGTCTTTCGGTGTCTTTTTGATCTTGAGCGAATAAGCCATATTGTCTCTGACGCTCATATGCGGATACAGGGCATAGGACTGGAAGACCATGGCGATATCCCTGTCTTTCGGCTCAACGGAGTTGACCAGGTTTCCATCGATGTAGAGTTCACCGGAAGTGATCTCTTCCAGACCGGCGATCATTCTTAAGGTCGTGGACTTTCCACAGCCGGAAGGACCGACCAGGACGATGAATTCCTTGTCTTTGATATCCAGGTTGAACTCCTGAACGGCAACGACACCCTCATCGGTGATCTGCAGGTTCACCCTGTTGGTTTCAGGATTCTCTTCCTTCGCCTTTCTTAAAGCTTTTTTCTGTTTCTTTTCGCTATCCCCGATCGGGTATACTTTTTTGATATTTTTAAGAATTACTTCTGCCATATATTTACTCCTTTATCCTTTGACTGAACCGGATGTAACACCCTTGATGATCGATTTGGAAAGAATGATATAGATGACCATGACTGGTAAGATCGCCATCACCATCAACATGTAGACCTTTCCCATATCAAATTTTGAATAGTCCGCGCTTCTCAACGTCGCGATCATGATCGGGACCGTCTTCTTGCTGGCCTTATTCAGCAGCAGGGCCGGCATGAAGTAGTTGTTCCATGAACCGACGAAAGAGAAGATCATCTGCACTGCGATAGCCGGTCTCATGATCGGAAGCACGATCTCGTTGAAGATCTTGAATTCATTGGAACCATCGATCCTGGCAGCCTCCACCATGTCTAACGGAAGCGTCGCTTCCAGGTACTGTCTCATATAGAAATAGACGGACGGAGCAGCGATGCTCGGAACGATCAGGACCCAGAGCTTATTGGTCAGACCATATTTGAAAGCCAGCTGGATGAAACCGACAGCAGAGACCTGTGAAGGGATCATCATGATAGCAAGGATGAACAAATGTACAGCCTTCTTGAAACGGAAATTGTACACGTAAGTGCCATAAGCCGTCAGAGCTGAGAAATACGAAGTCAGGATCGCCGACAGGATCGCGACGATGAAGCTGTTCTTCATGCCCACCGGGATATTGATATCGCCGTCATGCCATGCATTGTAGAAGTTGTTGAAGAAATTCTCCCTCGGTATCATCGTGAAACCTGACTGCAACTGCGCATTGGAACGCGTCGAGTTGATGAACATCAGGTAAAAGAAGAAGAGGCAGAGGAATGACAGGAAGATCAGGATGGCGTATACCACGATCCTGGAGATCAGAAGCTTGATCCTGGCGTTGCGGTTGATGTTGTTTTCCATTTCTCATTCTCCTTTCTACTTGTTGTTGATCGTCTTGAACACGATCGAAGATAAGATGGCTGTCACGATGAACAGGAGCACTGAGACCGCACCGGCCATACCGTAGTTCTTGGAGATGCCCAGGAACTGGTTGAGATACATGATCAGCGTCGTCGACGTGTTATCCGGGATGCCGTGACCATTCGTCAGGACCTGCGGAACATCGAACATCTGGATACCGCCTATCATCGAAGTAATGAACACATAGATGAAGATCGGCATCAGCAGCGGCATCGTGATATTGAAGAAGACCTGTGTGGAATTGGATCCATCCAGCCTCGCTGACTCAAAGAGTGCTTCATCGATGCCCTGAATGCCCGCCATCAGCAGGATCGTCGTATTGCCGAACCACATCAGGAAGTTCATCAGCGCAATCAGCGACTGGACTGTGACTCTCATTCCCAGGAAGTTGATCGCCTTGTCGATCATGCCTGATGAGATCAGAAGCTGGTTGATCGGACCGACCTGCGAGAAGAGCGAGAAGAACAACATGGAGAATGCCGAAGCCATGATCAGGTTAGGCATATAGATGACGGACTTGAAGAACTGCTGTCCTCTGATATTGAGCCTGGTGCTCGTAAAGAAGAGCGCCAGCATCATGGCTATCAGGAACTGCGGAACAGCGCCAAGCACCCAGAGCCAGATCGTGTTGCCCAGAAACTTGAAGATCGGAACATAGCCCGCCATGTTCCTTGTGAACAGCGACTTGTAATTTTCAAATCCGACGAAACGCGGTCCGATGACAGTCAGACCATCGCGATAGTACTCGAAGAAACTGTTATACACTGTCAGGATCTGCGGATAAAGTGTAAAGATCGAATAGACGACAAAAAACGGAATGATAAAGAAATAGCCCCACTTCGCATAAGAGATGGACTTGTTTTTTGCGGCAGATCTTTTTGCGGTCATAGAATGATTCTCCTTTCTACCCGTGAATTTTCTTAAACAGACAGACGCAAATGCCTGTTTAAGAAACTGTGGCAGGACTTAGCCTGCCACAGATCATAGTTTTATTCTAACCTATTATTACTCTACAGTGACACTTGGATAAGTGGTCTTGATGTAATCTTTGAAGTTAGCGATAGCAGTATCTCTGTCAACTGCACCAGTCAGGAACTGCTCGAACTGAGTCTGCAGACCTTCGTTGCAGAGCTGGTCGTACTGAGTGATGTTCTGGAACTTGATGTTCTTTGCCAGTTCAGCGAATACAGCTGTATCGTTCTGACCGCCTAAGAAGTCATTTCCGTAAGAAGCATCAGCAGCGAACTTGGCGTTGACAGCCTGGTTGTTGGAGAACTGAGCGTTCACAGAGACCAGTTTAGAACATACTTCTTCATTGTTGATGAATGTGTTCATGATGTCAGCGACCATGGTCGGATTGTCAGTACCTGTAGCAGCCAGGATCCAAGTTCCACCCCAGAACCATGCCTGAGGACCTTGGCAGATAGCCCAGTCACCGAAGCAACCTTTATCAGGATCCTGTGCATTGCCCATTGAGAAGTTGAAATACCAAGCCGGACCGAAGAAGCACATAGACTTGCCGCTTGCGAACATCTCGGAAGTAGCTTCCTCACCCCAGATATTGGAAGTGTAAGCTGTGTAGCCCTTCTCGACGTATTCAGCAGACTGATCCATCCAAGCCACGATGTTGGAGTCGATATTCAGCTTGCCATCAACGACCCATGGAGAAGTCGTATTGTTGGAGTATACACGATATGTAGCATTGGTAGTCGGGATCATGTAGTAGCCCTTTTCCTTAGCTAAAGCAGCTACATCATTGAACTTGTCCCAGTCAGACATTGCAGCCTGAACTTCAGCCGGATCATCAGTACCTAAGACATCCTTTGCGATGGAACGTCTGTAGATGACAGCAGCCGGGCAGCACTGGAATGAAACGCCTTTGACGACGCCGTTGGCATCAGAAGCAGCTTCAACAGTATATTTGTAAGTGTTGGAGAAATCTGTGACACCGATCGATTTTACATCCATCGTCGCATCGGAATTCGTGTACTTGATGATGTAGTCAGCTTCAGCTAAGAAGAGGTCTACTTTTTCATCATCAGCTGCATTCGCCTGGTTCAGTAATGCAGCATCGAGTGCATCCTGATAAGCGCCACCGTCAGAAGGATAAGTCGTACGAACGATCGTGACATCACCCTTCTTTAAGGTATATTCATCGATGACCTCATCTGCATAGTAATCACCTAAGAATCCCCAGAACTCGGTATTCCAGGTCCAGATGTTCAGGACTTTGCCTTCTTCTGCAACTTCCGGTTCGTTTCCTGCAGGTTCCCCTGAATTACCTGAAGAACAGCCGACAAGAGCGAAAACCATGAGTAAGGCTAATAAGATACTTAAAAGTTTTTTCATTGTTTCCTCCTTCTCCTTTAAGTAAGTGTTTGACCGATTAAAGGCCTTGATCTGATAACGTTCTCGTATGTACGGATTCAAACTTAAACGTTTTCGTTAATTTCAGTATTACACATTTTTCTAAAATGTCAACACTTTTTTTGCAAACGTTTACAAATACCTATTTTAAAGGCTTGTTTTTATCTAAAATACTCGCTATACTTAACTTAATCGTTTTAGTAATCGAAAATCGGAGGTATGTAAAATGCAATATGGTCATTTCGACGATCAGAGAAAAGAATATGTGATCACCGACTGCAGGACACCTCTTCCCTGGATCAACTATCTGGGAAGCGACGAATTCTTCACCTTATTATCAAATACGGGTGGCGGCTACGCATTCTATAAGGATGCTAAGCTCAGAAGGATCACCAGATACAGATACAACAATCTTCCGCTCGATCAGGACGGCTTCCATATCTATATAAAAGAAAAGGATGCGATCTGGAATCCCGGTTGGCAGCCCAGCAGAACGAAACTCGATTCCTATGAGTGCCGTCACGGACTTGGTTACAGCATCATCACAGGCACAAAAAACAAGCTCAGTGTCAGACAGGAACTCTATGTCCCGAAATATGACAACATACTCTTGATGAGAGTGACTGTCAACAATACATCAGATCAGCCTAAGAACGTCGATCTCTTCTCCTTTGTGGAATTCTGTCTATGGGACGCCCAGGACGACACC
>JAILBD010000043.1 GCA_024681275.1 Erysipelotrichaceae bacterium | reverse complement strand
CATCAGGGAGCTTACTGGGTCAAGGGCATGGATCGGGATTTCCGCATGGGTTTTGACAAGACTTACAAGGAATATGCGTATCTGAGCTCCCGGCAGATCTCTAAAGAGTACAAGGAGTCCTTCCCGGATGAGGACAGGATGATCGGCGAGGATTATTTCCTTCAGCTGTTTGATCAAGCCGTCCGGATCGCTGAAGAGAGGAACGTTCCTTTATACTGCGGCGAATATGGTGTGATCGATCTGGCTGATCCGGAAGAGACGATGAAGTGGTTCCGCTGTATCCACGCGGCTTTTGAAAGGTATCAGATAGGCAGGAGCCTCTGGTCCTATAAGGAAATGGATTTCGGTCTGGTGGATGCCCATTATGATAAGATTAGAAAAAAATTATTGGAGCTGATATAGATTATGACTTCGATCAAAGATATTGCAAAAGAATGTAATGTATCGGTAGCGACAGTTTCCAAGGCCCTCAATGACCAGGATGATATCTCTCCTGCCACGAAAGAGAAGGTCCGCAAGGCTGCGGCAAAACTCGGTTATACGACCAACGTAGCCGCCAGAGCTTTGAAGACGAACAAAACATACAATATAGGAATTCTGTTTGCGGATGAAAGAGCGGGGCTGAGCCACGAGTATTTTTCCATGATCCTGGAAAGCTTCCAGCGCGAGGCGGAAAAAAGCGGCTACGACATCACTTTCATCAATCACGCCATTGCCGGCAAAAAGACGACGTATCTCAAACATGTCGAATACCGCAATGTTGACGGTGTCGTCATCATGACGGCGGATTTCAATGATCCCGAGATCCTGGAACTTGCCTCTTCAAAGATCCCGGTCGTTGCTGTGGATTATGTCCTGGATGGCTGTGCAGCTGTCCTTTCGGATAATTCGCAAGGTCTGGGTACCATCGTGCGCTATCTCTATTCGATGGGACATCGGGATATTGCCTTTATCCACGGCGATCTCACCAGTGTCACTGCTGAAAGACTCACCAGCTTTCACAGTGCCTGCATACAGCTGGGTCTGAAGATCCCTACAGATCACGTCCTGTCCGGACATTATCACGATATTCTGGACTGCGCAAAGAAAACGGAAGAGATCCTGAACATGGATCCGAGGCCTACCTGCATTATCTTCCCGGATGATTATTCCTATATCGGTGGTCTGGAGGCGATCACTTCCAGAGGTCTGAGCGTTCCTGACGACATTTCAGCTGCCGCATACGATGGCATCAACATGGCCAAGATCATGAATCTCTGCACCTATGAACAGAACACGAAGGAATTGGGGCAGCTGGCCGCCAGGAAACTGATCCAGATGATCAATGAGCCGGATCTGCCTCCTGAAAGAGCGATCGTCTATGGTAAAATGATAGAGGGAAAGACTGTCAAAAAGATCGGTTGAAAGGGCAGAAAATGAAATACATCATTGAAAATGAATATCTGAAGGCTGAGATCAGTGAACTCGGTGCGACCTTGTGCAGATTCATCGATAAGAAGAGCGGCACGGACCTTGTCCTGGGTTTCGACAGCGATGAAGACTATATCCGCTATGGCGGAGCCAACATCGGTGCGACGATCGGCCGCAACTGCAACCGCATCGGCAATGCGCGTTTTACTTTGAACGGGAAAGAGTATCAGCTTTCCGTCAATGACAACATGAACCAGTTGCATGGCGGGGGCATGAACGGATTTGCTTTTAAGATGTGGAACTGTGAAGAGGCGGATACGGAAAAAGTCGTCCTGTCTTACAGATCGAAAGACGGTGAGGAAGGTTTTCCAGGGGATCTTTTGACCAGGGTCATCTACAGACTGGAAGGACGCAGTCTCGACTTCTCTTTTGAGGGGGAGAGCGATGAAGACACGATCTTCAATATCACGAATCACTCCTATTTCACGTTGGGTGAAGAGGATATCCTGAATGACTGCCTGTTTATCACGACAGATACCTATGCACCGACCGATCAGTACTCCCTGACACTGGATGAGACATGCAAAGTCAATGATACGCCGTATGATTTCCTTCAATTCAGAAGGATAGGCGATAATCTTTCCGGACTTGCAATGGGCATCGACAACAACTACGTCTGGGAGAATCTCGATGAGAAACTGATGGCACAGTTCAGGAACGAGAGCCTGCAGCTGAGCGTCTATTCCGATCTTCCGGATATGCATGTCTACACGGCCGCTTATCTCAACGGTGAAAAAGGCAAGTATGGAAAGGTCTATAAGCCGTATGGCGGCATCGCGTTGGAGTGCCAATACTTTCCAAATGGCATCAATTATGGAGACAAGTATCTTCTGCCTGTGCTGAAGAAGGGGGAGAAGATGTCTCATCATATCCGTTATGAGGTCACAGATATTTAAGGAGAGAGAAATGGAATTCAACGAGTTAGTCAGAAACAGAAAAAGCATCAGAAAGTACATCGAGGCTGAAGTCAGGAAAGAAGACATCGAAGAGATGATCAGATGTGCCCAGCAGGCCGCATCCTGGAAGAACAGCCAGACCGGACGCTACTATGTCGCCCTGTCAAAGGAGGCGATCGAAGCTGTCAATGGATCCCTGCCTGATTTCAACAGGCGTTCAAGCACCAATGCCGCCTTCATCGTCGCTTCATTCAAGAAGGGACTGTCTGGCGGAGTCGGTGATGGAAAGATGGCTGAAGAAGGCGATCTGTGGGGCAGCTACGACCTGGGTCTGCAGAATTCGTATCTTATGTTGAAAGCCTGCGAACTGGGTTATGACACCTTGGTCATGGGCCTGCGCGATACAGCTGTCCTGCGTGAATACTTTGCGATCCCTGAGGATGAGATCATCATGCCAGTGATCGCCATCGGCAAGAGGGATGGTGATGTGAAACCTCGTCCCCGCAAGGAAGTCGGGGAGATCCTGAAGATCAGATAGAAGATCAGACTGAAATAGCCAAAAAATGAGAAGGGATTCTCATTTTTTTGTGCTTTCTTTTCCATCTCTTTCATTTCTTCGAGGATTTCTGCCTTTTTTGGCAAATAAAGATGTGAAGGAGGAAAACTTATGAGATCAATTATGGTCGAACCGGAAAGACTTGAATCGATCGCCGCCCGCATTGAAGAGGCGAACCGCGATTATGACCGCAGCTATCAGGCGATCTATATTCAGGTCGACAAGATGTCTTCATCCTGGAAAGGAAAAGATAATACGGCTTTTACAAACCAGATCAAGGCATTCGAAAATGATCTTAGGCAGATCTCCATCATCATGAGGCAGTATGCGGATTTCTTGCGCAATTCCGCCAGAGCCTATCGTGAGACCCAGGATGAGATCTATGCCAGGGCTGTGCGTCTGAGATCTGCATAAGGAAAGAGTGTATGGAAAACAATATCAGGATCACTCTGCCTGAGGTCGCAGACTGTGCTGCGCAGATCAGGAAATGCAATTCTGATCTGGATACGATACTGTCCTATGTATCCAGGATCATGAATGAGCTCGATGCCGTCTGGCTTTCGGATGGCGAGGCGATGCTGCTGTCAAGGTTCCGGAAATTCTCCGGAAGGTTCATCGATGAATCAGAAGTGATCGAATCCTATGCCCGGTTTCTGGATAATACCGTGACCGATTACGATTCGCTCGAATCTACCATCACAGCGAATGCATCAAACTTCTCTTCATAAGATCAGCGTTTGTCTGACAGGCTTATTATTCATTCTGTTTGCCTGTTGCGCCTGTCATACAGACGCTTCTTATTTTATTGGTGATTATCTCAATGATCTGGCGCTGAAAAGCGGCATAGGATCCAGCGATGATCTTGATGATAATTTTGAAAGATTATACAAGTGGGGCGTCGTGGAAAGAAGTGAAGCCTCCTTATTTGACAGACAGCTCGATTACGACTATCTGAGCCTGACGATCTGCAGGCTGATCGAACTGGAGGGCGACCCTTTAGAGAGCCTGGAAAACTGCGCTTTCATTTCTTCAGACGTCAGAGGAAAAGACCGCGTCAATGAAGAGACAGCGGATAAGGTCATTGCCAAAGCTGTCCGTTATCTCAACCATCAGGAGATCAGCAGGATACATGATTATGAATTCTGTGAAGAGCCCCTGAGTGATGAAGAGGCGCTCGAAGAAGGGTCGCTGTTATATAAAGACGATACTTATTATCTCGTAGAAAAAGACAGTGAAGAGGGAATGGTCAGACGGGAGGCAGCGTTCGATGAAGTCTTTGAAAGCCTGGACCTGGAAGAAAGCGGTTATATCGATTTTGAGAAGGCGATCATCATTCCATATGGAGAAGAGTATGAGGACACTTCCTATATCAACGAGTACTATACGCTCCTTTCATCAAATGGCAGTCATGTCTTTCACAATGAAGGTTTCAGGATATCCTACTCGTTGAATGCTTCGGGGATCGATCTGCATCTTTCCCGGGATGAGAACGGATTGAATGTCTATCTGGATGTCTCCATCAGAAATGTGAAGCCTGTGATCAGGTGGCACAGCAGGAAGAACGATCTGAAGAACTGTTTCTTCACCTTGTCTTTCAATACCTGTGAAAAACTGGGCATCTCAACTGGCAAGTATCGCAACTATCATCTGAAATTCAAAGATCTGGACCCGTCTTCATTCATGTCACTGCTGCATTCGCTGATCGAACCGCAGAGTGAAGCCCAGGAGGCGAGCATACCGATCTGCCGGATCAAGGTCCCGATCCCGGAGATCCCGACTGCCTGCATCGATCTGGATGTGTTGGTGAAGTTCTATGCCTCAGGAAAGACGGAGTTCGTCCTCAACAGCAGCAATCAGATCGGTTTTGAGACGAAGAACGGTCAGATCCGCTACATCAATGAAGAGGAACACGACCTCAACAGCATCCTGCAAGCTTCCGCAAAGGCAACTTTAGGTCTGAACTGCGGTCTGGAGATCGCGAAGACAAAACTGACCGATCTGCAGCTGGATACCGGTATCAAAGGCCTGGTCAGATCGACCTTGCATCTCTATGACGAAGAAGGCGATCTGAAAAGTGTCGCTTCGGTGGTCCCTTATTCCGGACTCAACGAGCTTTCTGATGGCAATCCCGATGTCCTGGTCTGCGGCGATGTCTCCCTGCACTGGCTGATGGATCTGATCGTCAATACACCTTCTTCGAAGATGTACAGTCTTGGCTTTACCAGATCTTTTTCGATCATGGATGAAGAGGACCAGGTCTTCAACAATCTGCATCATATCGAGAACGGCCATTTTGTCGAGAAATGTACGCGAAAGAAAAGGGAGACCGTTCCCCAGATGCAGGAGGTCAAGATCGATCGCATCGTCCTTGATTCCTACGCGGAAGTTCTGAAGAAAGGTGAGACTCATCAGATCACGATCAGATCGCTTCCGGAAACTTATCAGAGTTCAGATATCATTTATGAGAGCTCCGATGCCTCTATCGCTTCAGTGTGTGAAGGACTCGTCAAAGGGATCCGTGAAGGTTCTGCCCGCATCGAGGTGAGGACAAAGGATGGGAAATACAAGTCCTATGTCAATATACTGGTCTCGACAGGATGATGTTTCTGATCATAGAGGATAGAAGAGAGTACATCAGTTCTTTGCTGAAGGGGGCGGATGAGGCTTTCTCTTATAAGGGTTTGGAGGTCTATTGCCGGAAGGATCGGTGCTATCTGGATCTGAAAGATGGCTACTGTCTGAGCGATGGCAGAAAGAATGTCTGTCTGGAATACGGGACCTATTCGATCGAAACACCGGAAGGCTACTATCAGCTGCTGCTTCACGTTTATCGGGATGACAGCGGTTTTGAGGATTACGCTTTCTATAGGAACAGGGAACAGATCAGGGTCGCGGCCAGAGAGGCGGACATCCTGTATCAGGATCCGTATATGGGCGATTCCGTACTCATGATCAGAGACGGAAAGATCGATGCCGATATCGCATTTTCAGTCAATGGGAAGCGCTACGACGGATTCAGGCTTGAAGAAGGGGATCTGATCTGTTTCCTGGGTCTCAGGATCTTTTATTATGGCGATTTCCTCTATATGAACTCTTTTCTGGCCGAGAACAGGCTGGAGCGATATCTGTGCAAGGAGAGAAAGATCAGCTATCCCAAAAGAGGATATCATCCCCGTTATCGTTTGAAGAGGACAAAAGTCGTCCTCGATATTCCGGAGCTTGAAGAGTATGAAGGAATGGAAGAAAAGACGGGTCAGGACATCCTTAAGACGATCTTACCCAATTCGATCATGTCGCTGGCTGTGCTGAGCACAGCAACGATGAGCTTCTATTCGAACCTGCATCAGGGCTATGGTTTCCTGCAGCTGTCTTCCTATCTGATCTCGCCTGTAGCGATGTTGGTGACAGGAGTGCTGCTTCCTCTCCTGTTGTACAGAGGGGAAAGAAAAAAAGAGGCAGAAAAACTGAAAACACACAGGGAAGGATATCTTTCCTATCTGAAGGACTATGAAGAAGAGATCGATCAAAAGATCGGATCGTATGTACAAAGTGAACAGGAAAGGGACTTTTCCGTTCTGGATGAAGAAAGAGATCCGTTCTGTCTGAATGCTGAAGATCCCGACTTCCTCTGTCTGAGCATAGGAAGACGCTATGAAAAAAGAGAATTCATCAATAAAAGAAGTGAAGATGAACAGATCGACAAAAGACTGGAGGGGATCAAAAGGAAACTTTCTGAGATCGGCCCGCTTCCTTTGATGGTCGATCTCAAGGAGAACAAGTCTCTCAGCATCGTATGTAAAAGATCGGAAAAGGATCACTTCTTCACATGGCTGCTTCTGCAACTGGCCTACAGGCACAGCTGTGAGGATCTCTATATAGGCGTCTATGCCAAACAGAGCGATCTGATCTCTTCGTTCTATGACCTGCCGCACCTCTTCTATGAAGATCGCCGTCTCTTCTTTTTCGATGAAAGGAGCCTGAAGGATGTGGATCTTCTCAGGCCGGATAAGCCGCTGGTCCTTTTCATGTATGAAAACAGCGATCAGGTCTTCAGCGATCCGAATATCCGTGTCATCCGTTTTTTGGAAGAGATGGACGATCTGAAGAAGGAGCGGAGCTGCGTCGTCGAATACCTCAATCAAAGCGGAGTCCTTTATGGCAAGGAAAGGATTTCTTTCATTTACAGAAAAGAGGTCCTGGATCTGAAGAAGGGTTTTGCAAGACTGGGACGCTACAATATCGCTTTTGATAAGGATAAAGACCACAGTTTCCGAAAGCTTTTTGGGGATCTTGATCTGTCTGAGGATTATCAGAAGAAGCCGAAAGGACTGCGGGCGGATTTTGCCTATGAGGGCGATCAGCTGCTGAGTTTCGATCTTCACGAAAAGAAACAGGGTCCGCATGGCCTGATCGGCGGCTCGACCGGTTCGGGAAAATCGGAGCTGATCATATCGATGCTGCTGTCATTGTGCATCAGGTACTCGCCAGACTATTTCAATATCGTCCTGGTCGACTACAAGGGAGGCGGCATCAGAGAGGCACTGACAAATGAAGGAAGGAGCCTCCCGCATATCATCGCTGCCGTCAGCAATCTGGAAGACGGAGCTTTTGAAAGGCTGATCATCGCTTTAAAGAATGAATGCCTGAGAAGACAGATGCTGTTCAATGAGATGTCTTCTTTGAGCGGCATGGCTGTCAGCGGCTTCGATTCCTACCTGGAATCATGGAGCGATAGATATGGCTTGCCTTCTCTGGCACATTTACTGATCGTCATCGATGAATTCGCGGAACTGAAGAAAGAGGATCCTGAAGGGATCAGGGAGCTCATCTCGATCTCAAGGATCGGCAGGAGCCTGGGGGTCCATCTGATCCTGGCGACCCAAAAACCGGCTGGCAATATCGACGAAGAGATCTGGTCCAATTCACATTTCAAGATCGCTTTGAAGGTCTTTGAAGAGAAGGACTCCAATGATCTCATCCGCCAGAAGGATGCGGCATATCTGAAGGAAGCGGGTTCCTTCATCCTGAAAGTGGATGATCACCTGAGCCACGCGCAAAGCATCTATGCGAAGAAGGATTTCTGTGATCATGAGCCTTACGAAGTCTGTGTCCTGGATCCGACACTGGAGATCAGAAAGAGAAAAAGCATCGTCTTTGACAAAGGGATGGCTTCTTCTTCCGTGTTTGTGAAAAGGATCAACGAAGCCTGTGACAGGCTGAAGATGAAGACTGAAAAGATGGACTTTCTGCCGCCGGAACCTCTGGAAAGAAAGAGGCTGGGAAAAGGACGCTG
>JAILBD010000032.1 GCA_024681275.1 Erysipelotrichaceae bacterium | reverse complement strand
AACGGCGGCGGACAGCTGCTGATCTGTGTCGGTGGAAGAGGCTACTACCAGGAGTGGGGCAAGGAACCGGTGGAAATGAGCCCGGGCACCGTCGTCAATATACCGGCAAATGTAAAACACTGGCATGGTGCGGCGCCGGATTCCTGGTTCTCGCACCTTGCGATCGAGGTTGCAGGAGAAGAGGCTTCCAATGAATGGCTGGAAGCCGTTAACGATGAAGACTATAGAAAACTGAAATGAGGAATATGATGAAAAAAAGAATATCGATTTTATTTGCAATATTGCTGATACTGTGCCTGAGTGCCTGTTCGGCCGGTAAGAAAACGGAATCCGCAGATGGATCTTCCGTTGATGGTTCAGATCATTCACAAGATGACAATACGGACAGTTCAGCATCTCAGGATGCGGAAACTGAGGGCAAAGTCCTTGTTGTGTATTTCTCTGCCACCGGTACGACAAAAGGTGTGGCGGAAAAGATCGCAAAACTGACCGGAGCCGATCTTTATGAGATCGTTCCGGCAGAGCCTTATTCTGATGCGGATCTAAACTGGAACGATTCAAAGAGCCGCACCACAAAGGAACAGAACGACAAGACCGTCAGACCGGAGATCGCGGGCGAAAAGGTCGATCTATCCGCTTACAGGACCGTATATATCGGCTTTCCTATCTGGTGGGGTGAGGAACCGCGCATCATGGATACTTTTGCGGAAAGCTATGAATTTGATGGCATTACGCTGGTTCCGTTCTGCACATCTTCCAGCAGCGGCATCGGCAGGAGCGGAAAGAACATGGAAGCTCTGTCTGGAAGCGGTACCTGGCTTGAGGGCAGAAGATTTGCCGGAAGTGTGTCGGAAGCCGACCTGCAGGCCTGGATCGATGGCTTGAACTGATCCTGTTGCGAACATGCTGACAAAAAGGAAAAACACGATCCGATTGTCCGTAGACATATGCATGAGCGTCGTCCTGCTTTGCCTGATGGCGTATCAGGTAAGCGGAGAAGCGCTGCATGAGTGGTTCGGCATCGGCATGACCATCCTGCTGATCATCCATCATATCCTGAACCGCAGGTGGTATGCTGTTCTTTTAAAAGGAAAGTACAACACATACAGGATCCTGACAACGGCAGTCAATACGCTGCTGCTTCTATCGATCGCACTGACGGCGGTCTGTGGCATGAGCATGAGCAGCCACGCAGTGCCGTTTTTATACGGCATGCTGCCGATCTCTTTTGCAAGGCGGTTTCATCTGGCGATGTCTTACTGGTCCTTTCTTCTGATGGGGCTGCATCTCGGTTTCCATCTACCTGCCATGACCGCAAAAATGAGACCCGGAAAAACATTGAAACTGGCGCTGATCTGCTTGTGCACTGTCATAGCAGGCATTGGTCTGGGCTTATTCCTTCGAAACGGCATCCCGGATTACATCTTCTTCAGAGTCCCGTTCGCTTTCTTTGACTACGACAAGAATGGTGTTTTTGTGTTTCTGGAAAACATGGCCGAACTATTTTTCTTTGTTTTCATCGGCGCAGATCTTGTTCATCTGATTAAAGGCGGCAGAACAAAGAAAGCGGAAAGAAACACCTTCATGCTTCCGATACTGAGCATCCTTTTATGCTTTCTGATCGGCATGGGGATGATGTTTTTGAACGATGGAAACGGCTTGGGAGATCATCAGAATTCGGGAAGCTCCTTTGAGACTGCGGATCGACAGGATCTCACAGCAGATGCCGATGAAACAGATGATCCTGATCACGAGATACCGGTCGAGATCGATGATGGGTTTATCATGATTCCTGGCGGAACATTTCTGATGGGCAGCCCGGAAACCGAAAACTGGCGGATCGATGATGAGACGCTCCATGAAGTCAGTATTTCTTCTTTCCTGATGGATCCCTACGAAACGACACAGGAAGAATATGAAAGGCTGATGGGCATGAATCCCAGCGTTTTCAAGGGAAGCGATCTGCCTGTTGAAAGCATTTCATGGCTTGATGCGATCGTTTTCGCAAACGCAAAAAGCATCGATGCCGGGCTGACGCCTGCCTATGCTGTTTCTGATACCGAAGTCATATGGGACCGATCTGCCGATGGATACCGACTCCCTACCGAAGCGGAATGGGAATATGCCTGCCGCGCCGGTACAGCAACTCCTTTCAATACGGAAAGATCTCTTGATGCGGATAGCGCAAACTTCTATGGTCACTATCCTTATGAGATCGAAGAAAACTATTTCAATGATTCCGTTCTGGAAGCAAGACCCGGAGTCTACAGACAGAAGACTGTGGAAGTCGGGAGCTTTTATGAAAACAGCTGGGGTCTATATGATATGCATGGCAACGTCAATGAGTGGTGCTGGGATTATTATGGGCAATATGATCTGCAGGATACAGCAGATCCTTCCGGTGCAGCGCAAGGAAGCAGACATGTCTATCGCGGAGGCGGTTGGAACGATTTCGGCAAAAACATGCGCAGCGCCTATCGTGCTGCAGGGCAGTCGGATCTGATCGCCGCGAATCTCGGTGTGCGTCTTGTCCGGAACGCCGGACAGGGGCTGGAGATGACCGTAGCTGCAGCTGAGAAAGCACATGTAGAAAAAACAGGAGGACGGGTGCTGATTGCCTTCTTCTCCTGGAGCGGAAACACCCGAGGGATCGCATACGAAATACAGGATCAGACAGGTGCCGATCTGTTTGAGATCACGCTCACTCATCCTTATTCCACCGACTACAGCACGGTCCTGATGGAAGCACAGGAAGACCAGCACAAGCAGGCCAGACCACAGATCCAGGATCCGCCGGAGAGCATAGATGATTATGATGTGATACTGCTTGGTTATCCGAACTGGTGGGCATCGATCCCTATGCCGATCGCTTCATTCCTGGAACTCTATGATTTTTCCGGGAAAACGATCATTCCTTTCTGTTCTCATGGCGGAGGCAGGTTCGGACAGAGCCTTACGGCGATCGCAAAGCTTGCACCGGAGTCGATCATGAAAGAAGGACTGTCGATCCATTATTCCGGAGGGAGGACTTTGTCCGATGATGTATCTGTCTGGCTCGACAGCAATGGAATTGAACGAAAGTGAGACCTGAAAATGAAGATAGTTGTTTTAATGGGAAGTCCGAACCGTCATGGTTCTACTGATATCCTGGTCGGCGAATTTGTCCGCGGAGCCAAAGAAGCCGGTCATGTTACAGAAGTCATTGATGTTTGTCATCAGAACATTCATCCCTGCACAGGCTGTGTGAGCTGCGGATACGAAGGGCCGTGTGTGCAGAAAGATGATAACGAAACGATCCGTGAAAAGCTGCTTTGTGCGGATATGATTGTTTTTGCCACCCCGCTCTACTACTACGGCATGACTGCCCAGCTTAAAACAGTCGTTGACCGTTTCTGTGCCTACAACAGTTCTCTGAACAGAAAGCACCTGAGATCCGCTCTGCTTGCAGTTGCATGGAATTCAGATGATTGGACGTTTGATGCCTTGAAAGCGCATTACAGAACACTTGTTCGTTATATCGGTTTTGAAGACAAAGGGATAGTCCTGGGGTATGGTTGCGGAACGACTGATATGACGAAAAGAAGCGTGTATCCTGGTGAGGCATATGCGTTGGGAAGAAGTCTTCAATAAGGTGCTGAACAATTATGCAGGGATATTGACGAATGCTTTTTCACATAAGAAAAGTGTCATCCGGGCATTTTGAGATCCATTGATTTCATGTTATGAGATGCCTGGATAAGCAATGTATCTTTTATGGTCGTATATAACAGGCTGAAAGGGGCAAAAAGTTCGCGTCTGTCCATCTAAGGCGCCATAATAACAAAGGATCTATTTTAGGTAAATAGATCCTTTTCATATCGTTTAAATCAGAGTTCTGATGTTCTTATTCTTTTTCG
>JAILBD010000028.1 GCA_024681275.1 Erysipelotrichaceae bacterium | reverse complement strand
CACATCCCTAGTATCCTCTTTGTCATCGCTCAGTTCGTAGTATCTGGACTGATCTGGTATCCGTTCTTCAAGGCTTACGAAAAGACGAAGCTTGCTGAAGAAGCGGCTGCTGATGCAAAATAATATCAATCAGTGATGTGTTTCAAACGCTGTCGCGCGGCTATCAGTCAGCGGCAGCGTTTATTTATCTCAAGAAAGAAGGAAAATCATATGAGTGAAAAAGTAATGACACCTGAAGAAAAGACTGAATTCATCATCGGCAAGGCTATGGAGATCATCATGAACTCCGGTGACGCCAGAAACTTCGCTGCACAGGCTTTCGATAAGATCGTCGAAGGCGACTATGAAGCAGCCAAGGCTTTACTGAAAGAAGCGGACAAGGTACAGACAGCCGCTCATGTGACCCAGACCGAAATGATCCAGGGTGACATCAGAGGCGGCGACGAGAAGATGGAATATTCCGTGCTCTTCGCACACGCACAGGATACCCTGATGACCATTCAGGTCGAGATCAATATGACGAAAAACTTCCTGAAGTATGCGCAAGCTGTCGATGCCAAACTGAAAGGATAAACTATGGCAAAAATGAGTAAAGTCAACGGTCTTCCGAAGGACTTCCTTTGGGGCGGCGCTTTGGCTGCCAACCAGATGGAAGGCGCCTGGAAAGAAGGCGGCAAGGGCTGGTGTTTAGCTGATATCAACAGAGCCCAGTATGACATCGATCCGAAAGATCGTTACAACATGGAGATCGATACAGCATATATCGAGAAGGCCATGAAAGAAGACGATCTGCTTTACCCGAAAAGAAGAGGCATAGACTTCTATCACACCTACGAAGAAGACATCAAACTCTTAGCCGGTTCCGGCATGAACAGTCTGCGGACCTCCATCAACTGGGCGAGGATATTCCCGAACGGCGATGATGCGGAACCGAACGAAGAAGGTCTGGCATATTACGACAGGCTCTTCGACTGCATGATCGCAAACGGTCTGGAACCGCTGATCACCCTGTCTCACTACGAGATGCCTTTAAATCTGGCGCTCAAGTACAACGGCTGGTACTCCAGAGAGCTCGTCGATCTCTTTGTGAGATACTGTGAAGTCTGTTTCAGGAGATTTAAGGGAAAGGTCAAATACTGGATCGTCGTCAATCAGATCAACCTGATCGTCCATGAGAGCTTCAACCATTTAGGCATCGCTGCCGACAAGGTCGAGAACCTCCTGGAAGCTAAATACCAGGGCGTGCACAACGAGATGGTCGCCTGCGCCAAGGCGACGAAGATCGGTCACGAGATCGATCCGGAAAACCAGATCGGCATGATGTTCTGTTCCAACCTGACTTATCCGTGCTCACACAGACCGGAAGACGTCTTCTGGAACATGCGCCACAATCAGATGGAATATCTCTATGGCGATATCATGGTCAGAGGTTATTACCCGGGCTATGCACTGAGATACTATGATGATCACGATATCCACATCGAATTCTATCCTGGTGACGAAGAAGCTCTGAAAGAGGGCACAGTCGATTTCGTCTCCCTGAGCTACTATTACACCAGACTGTCCGGTGAAAAGCCGTTCCTGGAGACCGAGCTCGGTCAGGTACCGAATCCGGATCTTCCAGCTTCCGACTGGGGCTGGTCGATCGATCCGTTGGGACTGCGCATCGCTCTGAACGAGTACTGGGACAGATATCAGAAACCGATCTATATCACAGAAAACGGACTGGGTGCTTACGACAAGGTCGAGGCAGACGGTTCCATTCATGATGAATACCGCATCGATTATCTGAGAGAACACATCAAGGCGTTTGAAGAAGCGGTCAAAGACGGCGTCGACCTCAGAGGCTACTACCCATGGGGTCCGATCGACATCATCAGCTGCTCCTCAAGCGAGATCGAGAAACGCTATGGTTTCATCTATGTCGATTATGACAACTATGGTAAGGGTACCGGCAAGAGATCTCTGAAAGATTCCTACTACTGGTATCAGAAGGTCTGCGCTTCCAACGGCGAAGACTTAGGCGAATAAATCCCAAACAAATATCTATGAAACAGTTGCCTGATGGTCCCCCTTTTCAGGCAGCTGTTTTTAAAAAAGAACACGAAAGGATCATCCACATCCGCTTTGATCCATGGATCAGATCCGGATCATAAAATGAACAAACCGATTCACCTGAAGAAAGGAACAGATCATGAGAGACTTACCAAAAGGTTTTCCAAAAGATTTCCTGTGGGGCGGTGCTGTCGCAGCCTGCCAGATCGAAGGCGCCTGGGATCTTGATGGAAGAGGCCCTTCCACTTCCGATATCCATCGCTACGATGACAAACAGGATCAGGCCCACATCACCAAAGAAGGCGGCGATACGCTGGAAGGGATCCGCTACGCCCTGAACGATAAGAAAGGATACTATCCGAAAAGACATGGTATCGATTTCTATCACACTTACAAAGAGGATCTGCAGCTCATGAAGCAGATGGGCTTCAAGGCATTCCGCACTTCGATCTCCTGGTCGAGGATCTTCCCGAAGGGAGATGAAGAAGAACCGAACGAAAAAGGCCTTGAATTCTATGATCGTCTGATCGACGAGATCATCAAGGACGGCATGGAACCGGTCATCACGATGTGCCACTACGATATTCCTTTGCATCTGGTGAC
>JAILBD010000227.1 GCA_024681275.1 Erysipelotrichaceae bacterium | reverse complement strand
GAGTTCGGATACTTCTTGAGCGCTTTTTCCGCCTCGGCAAGCCCTTCCTTGTCCTTGTTGCGTCGATATTCCTGCAATCGCTTTACTGTCGCTTCCAGCCGGTTGTCTTTTGCTTCATAACCAAGCAGCACGTCCACGGAAGTATCGAAAAAATCAGCCATCTGAATGATCAGTTCCAGCTCAGGGATCGACAGTTTCGCCTCCCACTTATATACCGCTCCGGCCGTCACCCCCAGCGCCTCGGAAAGCTGCTCCTGGGTCAAGGAACGTTCCTTGCGGAAAGCGCGGATGTTTTCTGCCAGCATCATTTTCATATGCCCGTCTCCTTTGTGTTTCTGCAATTGATTATAATAGCTGAAAAACGGAAAGTGAACAGACCAGTCGTATCAATGAGATATTAAATTCTATACTGTCAGTAAGGATCTTTCTGATCTTGAACGCTACATTCATAAATAAAAAAGACATTGCCGGCTGCAGGAGTCAGTAATGCCTTTTCAATGTATTCGGGTGATCTTTACCTGCAAATCACAGGGTACTCAGAACAGATATGTTTTACTGCTATCGTTCTGTTATCAAGCCGGACCGGCGAAGCTCTTCATACCAGATTCCTGTCTGTCAGGACCCTCCACAAAGAAAAATATTTGATCAGTGAGAATCCCTCTTTTTTGAACAGTTCATAGCGCTTCTTGTCGCAGGTCAGATAAAGAGCGTTGTTGCGGAACATTCCGAGCTTGCTGATCTGTGTCCATGCAACGGAGATCACAAGATCTTTTCCGTGGTTCAGATCGAAGCGGTCCCCGTAGAGATCCGCATCCACTTTCTCCTGAAGCAGGACTCTTTCGTTGTCGACGATCTGATAAAGACTCAGTCCTTCATCGTGCGATATCGCCTTTTCGGTCTGTTTTTTGAGCCTTTCCTTGTTCTGTATCAGCCACTGTTTCTGGAAAGCGTTCCACTTGACGGTGCTGTCATATTCCCTGATCTTCTCTCCCTGAAGATAACCGTATTCATCGTAGACAGCTTTCATGCCACAGCTGCATTCGAACTCATTTCCGTGGCTGCGTATCGTGTCGAATCTTTTACAGACCGGACACAGATATGTCAGGTTTTCGATCCCTTCTGCCAGGGCTTTTCCTTTGTATGCGAGATGATGTTCATCCTGATACTGGTAGGCATCTGCCTGTACGTCTCTGATGATGACCTCATAGATCTCGTCGGTATTCATCTGTTTCAGTTGTTCACAGGAATACTCATTGATCACCCGGCCGAAGACTCTGCCTTTCCGCGCGTGTCTTGCCCATCTGGGTGAACGCAGGTAGTCCCCATCAAAGCGATACGTGACCAGGCCGCAGTTCGTCTTTTTGATGATCTCGGCTGTTCTTCTGGAGATGAAACCGGTCGTCCCGTCCCAGGACTTGTTTCCTTCGGGAAACATGGCGACATCGATCCCGGCATTCAGATTTTCGATGATCAGCGAAACGGTCTTGTCTGCGTTCGCCCCCTTCTCTCTGGGGATAGGTCCGGCCAGAAAAGCGATCAGTTTGCCTATCGGTCCGGACATGATGTTGGCACTTGCGACGAAACGGAAGTGTTTCTTCAGAGAGATCACCATCAGCAAAGGATCGAAATCGGAATTGTGATTCGAAAGGATCAGGACAGGCCTTCCTTTGATCTGATAGGACTGATAAGAAAAACGGCAAATGGCCGCGATCAGCCATCCGATCAGTATCCTCAGGAAATGATAGACGAAGATCTGACGCTTCAGGCCTTTACGAAGATCACTGTTCATTTTTGTCCTTATCCGCGAGCTGTTCAAGATAGTCCTTTTTCGCTTTCCGGATCGGGATCAGGACAAGCGGCATCCACAAAGCAGCAACGATGAATGTCACCCAGTTGGCTGAATAGCCGGCCACTCCGTACTCGTTCTGCATGGCAAATCCGAAATGTTTGATCAGGAAAGAGCCGATCGGTGTGCCGATACACATCGGGATGACGACATAGAAGATCTGCCGGATCCCTTCGGACTGTCCGTGCATGCTGGCAGGCATGCAGTTTTTCAGCATGACCATCAAAGTCTGATAGATGCACATGTAGCCCGTTCCAAACAGGAAGATGCCAAGACATGTCACGACGGTGTTCGGTATCCACACGATCAGCAGTCCCGCGATCGTTGCGGCGATCGAAGCATACATGATGTTATAGAACTTGCCGTTATCAAGATATCTGGAGCACAGAAAGGTGACAGGCAAGGCGGCGATCAGAGGCAGACCGAGAACGAGTCCGGCATTGCCGGTGGAATAGCCCTGTGTATAGACCAGGAAGTTTGTCAGATGAGAGAAATACATCTGGAAACCGATGAAATAGACAGCAAATATGATGCAGATATCCTTCATCAGCCTGTTTTTCTTCAACAGAGAGAAATCGAAGACTGAAAAGACCTGATGCCAGAACCCCTTGGGATCTCTGTTGGGGATCAGGTCCGGAGCATCCATGACCATGAAATGGACGGCTGCACTCATAAAGATCAGAAAAACACCCAATACGATGAAGAACTTGAAATAATCGATCTTCTCGATGATCTTTCCAAACAGCAGA
>JAILBD010000189.1 GCA_024681275.1 Erysipelotrichaceae bacterium | reverse complement strand
TTGTATAATGCTTACATCGGAGATACGAATGAGACGAAGCAATTTCCATGAAGATATCACCTGGGATCTGATCGAACTGGTCGAGGATGATCAGTTTTTGAAGATGCTTCTGGAGAAGTCGATCAGGAAGGCACAGGAGACTGTGAATGATCTTTCCTGCTGTCCGGTGAAAGACCTCGAGTCTTACTATTCGTTCATCGATCATGCCGTTCTGGCGATGCCTTGGGATATCTATCCAACCCAGCGTTTCGGCAGTCTCTACTGGCAGATCGATCAGAGCATGGGCTGTCTCTATTTTGTCAGCGATCAGCCTTTGGAAGAACTGGAGGACAGAGGCTATCTCTACAATTGTCTGATCTATCATGAGCCTTTCCGAAGCTGGTTTGTGAAATTACTGAAGCAGATTGGTTCCTTCCTGGATGATGAGAGATCCTGGAGCGGGGACTACTATCACATGGCTCTGGCCGAGAAGAGTTTCCATCTGGATGACGGGACCTATGAGGATCCAAAGAACTGGAAGAGTTTCAATGACTTCTTTGCCAGAAGACTGAAAGATCCTTCCGCAAGGCCGATCGAAAGTCCTGATGATGAGGATGTGATCATCTCACCGACGGATGCGATCCCGCAGGGGATCTGGCAGATCGATGAAAGAAGCAGGATCATCGGCAATGATCAGCTCACACAGGCCGGCATCACGATCAAGTCGGGAACTTTGACAGATGTCTCCGCCTTGCTTGGCGAGAGCGCATTTAAGGATGTTTTTGCGGGTGGGACTTTGACCCACACGCTTCTGGATATCAACGACTATCACCGCTATCATTTTCCTTTGAGCGGCGAGGTCAAGGAGATCTTCGTGGTCGGTCAGGATGATGCCCCGGGCGGGGTGATCACCTGGAATCCTGTGACCAGACGTTTCAAGGAGTATTTCTCGGAGACTGTCGGCTGGCAATCCATCGAGACCAGAGGGGTCTGTGTTGTGAAGACCGATGATGGCGGATATGCCGCCATCGTTCCGGTGGGCATGTGCCAGGTCTCTTCGGTCGTTTTTGAAGAAGGACTCAAGCCAGGTGTGGGAGTGAAAAAGGGCGATCCGCTTGGCTGTTTCCGTTTCGGGGGCAGCGATGTCATCATGATCTTTTCAAAGGAACTCGATTTCAGGATGACCTGTGAGAAAGATGAACATCTGCTGATGGGAAAGGCCTACGGGCGGATCCGATAAATATTCATGAAGTGCTGTCTGAAGGGGCAGCGCTTTTTCATTTGGGATATGGTCCTCTTCAGTATAATAATGATATGAGCCTCTATGCGATCGGTGATCTTCACCTCCATTACCAGTCTCAGCTCAAGGCACCGGGTCAGCTGAATGATCCGGTCTGGAAGGGACATGAGAAGAGGTTCAGGCGCAACTGTCTGAACATGGTCTTTGATGATGATACGCTGGTCCTGGTGGGCGATCACAGCTGGGGCAGGAAGCTGGCGGAGTGCGAGAAGGACTTTCAGTATATCAGGGATCTGCCGGGCAGGAAGATCCTGACCAGGGGCAATCACGACATGTTCTGGGATGTGCCCAAGACGAAGATGCTGAATGAGCTCTATCAGCCTGACCTTTATTTCCTGCAGGACAACTATGAGGTGTACAAGGACTATGCCATCATCGCCACCAAGGGCCACACGTTTGAGGGACCTTATTATCTGGATGGAAGTCGCAGGATCATTGGCTATGATGAGGAGGCTTTTGAACATTCAAAGAAGCTGGTGGAGAGGGAATTGCTCCGTCTGAGGAAATCATTTGAGCTGGCGAAGGCGGATGGTTTCAGCAAGTTCATCGTCTTCCTGCATTATCCGCCGACCAATATCATGGAGGACAGGAGCGGTTTTACCGACATGTGTGAAGGATATGGGGCAAAGAAGGTCATCTATGCCCATTGCCACGATCAGACAAGGTTCCATGATTCTTTACAGGGCAATGTGCGGGGCATCGATTACCAGCTGGTCTCCGGGGACTATCTCAACTGGAAACCGGCAAAGATCCTGGATTGAGCATCAGCTCCATGATGAAAAGTTGATGATGTTATCATGGTGGTGAAAAAGAGGAGAAGACAATGAAAAAGATCATAGCGGTAAACTGCAGTCCGCGCAAGGGCTGGAATACGGACATCCTGGTCGACAGTGCGATCAAAGGGGCAGGTTCTTCAGGAGCCGAGGTTGAGAAGTTCGATCTCTACCGCCTGGAGAAGTATACAGGGTGCATCTCCTGTTTTGGCTGCAAGAAGGAAGTCAATAAGGGACACTGCATCTGCCGGGACGGTCTGACGATAGTCCTGGATGCGATCAGGGAGGCGGATGGTCTGATCATCGGTTCACCCAATTATCTGGGTGACTTGAGCGCATCCTTCCGGGCTCTCTATGAGCGTCTGGTCTTTCAGAATCTG
>JAILBD010000158.1 GCA_024681275.1 Erysipelotrichaceae bacterium | reverse complement strand
ATCGCTTTCATACTGATGCTGTATGATTTTGTGACGATCGCTTTTTCATATTTCTTTGGCTTATGGCTCAGATTTGACTTCAGGTTCTCGATGATTCCTGAACAGTATCTGAGCGTTTATTATAAGATGATCGTTCCTTTTGCGGTATGCTGCATCATCATCTATCTGTATTTCAAACTGTACAGGAGCATCTGGCGTTTTGCCAGCTATAACGAACTGACAAACATCATCATAGCGAATATCATCTGCGGATTGTTCAATTATACGGTCACCAGAGTTTTCGGTGCGAGGATGCCGCTCTCCTATCATGTCATCGGTTTCATCATGCAGATCATATTTGCGTCAGCCATCAGATTCTCATATCGTTTTGTGCTGATGCTGAAACGCCAGCATATGAACAGCAAAAACGCGACCAGAGTCATGCTGATCGGAGCAGGGGATGCCGGCATGACGATCCTGAGAGATGTCAACAAGAACATGGAAAGCAATTCCCGCGTCGTCTGCATCATAGACGATAACACGAACAAATACGGACGGTATATAGAAGGCGTTCCGGTCGTCGGGGGCAGAGATGACATTCTCAAGAATGTAGAAAAATACAACATTAACGAGATCTATTTCGCTATACCGTCTGCTTCCGCATCGCAAAGAAGAGACATCCTGAACATCTGCAGAGAGACAGACTGTGAGATCAAGGTCCTTCCGGGCATCCAGCAGATCGTCAACGGTGATGTCTCGGTCAATATGATGAAGAACGTTGCGATCGAAGACCTGCTGGGAAGGGATGTCGTCAAAGTCAACAACGAAGAGATCTACGATTTCATCAGCAATAAAGTCATCCTGGTCACTGGAGGCGGCGGCTCGATCGGTTCGGAACTATGCCGGCAGATCGCAAAACATAATCCCAAACAGCTCATCATCTTTGATATTTACGAAAACAATGCCTATGATATCCAGCAGGAACTGAAACGGGCTTATCCGAAACTTGATCTGGCAGTCATGATCGGTTCCGTCAGAGATTCCAAGAGAGTGGATCATGTATTCAGTATCTATCATCCGGATATCGTCTACCATGCGGCGGCACATAAACATGTTCCGCTGATGGAGGCTTCGCCGAACGAGGCAATCAAAAACAATACGATCGGCACTTTCAAGGTGGCTTATGCTGCCGTCAAATACGGGGTCAAACGATTTGTTCTGATCTCTACCGATAAAGCAGTCAATCCGACCAATATCATGGGCGCTTCCAAGAGGATGTGCGAGATGGTCATTCAGACTTTTGACAAGCTGATCAAAAACGGGACGACAGAGAAACTCGATGTCGTTGAAGACTGCTTTTCAGAAGTCGGTGTCAAGGAGTTGAAGGGCAATACGGAATTTGTCGCCGTCAGGTTCGGCAACGTCCTTGGTTCCAACGGCTCGGTCATCCCTTTATTCAAGAAACAGATCGAAGCCGGAGGGCCAGTCACAGTCACGCATCCCGACATTATCCGCTACTTCATGACGATTCCGGAAGCCGTATCTCTGGTGCTTCAGGCAGGCGTCTATGCCAGAGGCGGAGAGATCTTCATTCTTGACATGGGCGAGCCAGTCAAGATCGATACACTGGCGAGGAATCTGATCAAACTGTCAGGATTCACGCCGGATGTGGATATCAAGATCATCTACACCGGACTGAGGCCGGGGGAAAAGCTTTATGAGGAAAAACTCATGGCCGCTGAGGGAAACAGGACGACCGATAATGATCTGATCTATGTCGGAATGCCGCTGGAGATCAATGAAGACCTGTTCCTGGAACAGCTGAAACAGCTTTATATTGCTTCAAACAATAACGATGATGATATATTTGAACTGGTTGAAAAAACGGTTCCTACCTATAAAAGAAAAGAGGACTGATCATGAAACGTTCAGAAAACAGGATCTTTCTTTCCACTGCCACCATGCATGGAGATGAGGAAAGATACATCAAAGAGGCATTCGACACCAACTGGGTCACAACTGCAGGCAAGAATATCGATGAGTCGGAAAGGCTCATTGCCGAATACATAGGCTGCAAGTATGCAGTTGCTTTGAGTGCAGGCACGGCCTCTCTGCATCTTGCCACCAAGCTGGCAGGAGAAAAGCTCTATGGCCAGCCAAGGCCCAATGAAGGGACTTTGCAGGGACACAGAGTCTTTGCCTCCGACATGACATTCGATGCCTCGATCAATCCGATCGCCTATGAGGATGGGGAAGCCATATTCATCGATACGGAATACGATACCTGGAACACGGATCCTGAAGCACTTAAGAAAGCCATTGAACTCTATCCCGATGTCAAGTTATATGTCATGGTCCATCTGTATGGAACACCAGGCAAGATCGAAGAGATCAGGCAGATCTGCGATGAACACGGCATCCTGATCATCGAGGACGCCTGCGAATCCCTTGGTGCCAAATACAAGTACAAGGGCGAATGGATAGAGACCGGAAGGTTCGGCGACTACGGCTGCATCTCCTTCAACGGCAACAAGATCATCACCGGTTCAAGCGGAGGCATGTTCTTAACAGATTCCAAAGAGGATGCAGATAAAGTCCGTAAGTGGTCCACCCAGTCAAGAGAAGATGCCTTCTGGTATCAGCACGAGGAGATCGGCTACAACTACCGCATGTCCAATCTGATAGCCGGCGTCCTCAGAGGCCAGCTGCCTTATCTTGATGAGCACCTCAAAAGAAAGACAGAGATCTACAGAAGATATGAAGAGGGATTCAAGGGACTTCCAGTAAAGATGAATCCATATGATAAGGAAAAGTCCATCCCCAACTTCTGGCTGAGCTGTCTGATCATCGACGAGGATGCGATGTGCTCTCAGGTCAGGG
>JAILBD010000134.1 GCA_024681275.1 Erysipelotrichaceae bacterium | reverse complement strand
TCCGGATTGACACAGTTGAATTCGAAGATCTTGTTCAGAGTCTGCAGAGGCAGATATCCCTGATATTCTTCAGCAGTCGTGCCATTTGCTTCAGCCCACTCTTTCGGGATGAATGTATCAAGAACACCGGTCTGGACCATCTTGGATTCGATCTGGTTGCCATCCTGGATCAGGGTCATAGCGAATGTGCCGACATCCTTCAAGCCATCAGCTGTCAGCTGATCGAAGATCTTGTTGTTCTTCGGCTGCTGCCATTCGAATTCCATCTTGTAGCTTGGATCGATGGTCTGTAAGTATTCGATGAACAAAGGCAGTGCGCTCTTGCCACGTGATGAGTTACCAACACCATAGAACGTCTTGCCATTTGACTCTTCGATAGCCTTCTGAGCCAGTTCTTCAAGAGTCATCGTCTGTGCTTCAGCGATGACCTTCTGAACTTCAGAAAGATCCTCACCTGCAGGAGCTGCTTCTTCCTTAGGACCGCAGCCTACAAGCGCAGTTAAAGCCAACGCCAGGGTCAGCATAAGCATTAGAAGTTTTTTCATTATATTTTATCCTCTTTTCTACTGCTTCTTTTGCAAGCGTTTTCATTATATCACTATCATATTTATCTGTTAAGTACCCGATTTCACCAGATTTTCACAAAAATACTCAAAAAAGCCTTTGTTTCAAGGCTTTTTCTTGTTTTTATAAAAATTCATTTTTTCTCTAAAACATCTCATTTGAATTCGATGCCGGCACTCTTGAGCGCCTTGTCCAGGACCTTGATGCTCAAAAGCGTCTGTTCGTTGTATCTTCTCGCCTCATCCAGATCCATCCTGTTGAAGAGATCCTTGAAGACGACGTATTCGTGATAATGCGGGACATCGCTGTGTTTGTTCAAAGCGTACTCCTTGACCTTGCCCTCATTGTCTGTCAGCTCGAAACGGGCGATGACGCTTGAGGCATCCGCGGACCTGATGAAGCCCTTGTCGCCCTGTATGCAGACATTCAGCGGTGCCCGGCAGTCCTTGGCACAGATCGAATTGACCTTGAACTTTCCGTAATCCAGGACCAGAACACCGGATGTATCGACGCCCTTGACCATGTTCGGGAAATACGAGACGCCCTTCGGCATGCCAAAGAGGCCCGTCACGAAGTTGATGTTGTAGATGCCCAGATCCATCAGAGCACCGCCCGCCATCTTCTTGTCAAAAGCAGGCAGGACGATCCCCTTCTTGAACTTGTCATAACGGGAAGAATACTGCGAGAAATCGATGTCGATGACCTTGATATCGCCCAGCTTGGGCAGCAGTTCCTTCATCTTCCTGTAGTTGGGCATGTGAAGCATCGTCACCGCATCAAAGATGATCTTCCCCTTCTTCTCAGCCAGATCGATCAGCGTCTTCGCCTGCCTGTAGGAAGCCGTGAAAGGCTTCTCCAGGATGACGTGCTTGTCATTCTCCAGAGCCTTCTTCGCGATCTCATAATGAAGCCCGTTAGGCACGCCGATATAGATGACATCGATATCCGGATCACTGAGCACATCATCGTTATTCAAAGAATAATAGCCGATACCGTACTTCTCTTTCAAAGCCTGCAGCTGGCTCTCAACAGGCGAAGCGATGCCGACATACCTGAAACCCTTGACCATCCTGGTCGTCTCGATGAAGATCGGAACGATGAAACCCGAACCGATGATCCCCACTCTGATCATTTGATCACCTCCTGATAATTCAATCCCGCTGACTTCAAGGCCTTCTCCAAGACCCTGGCGACGATCAGCGTCTGTTCATTGTATTCTCTCGCCTTCGTCAGATCCATCTTCTTATAGAGCCTGACGAACTCCTTCATCTCATAGCTCCAGGAATCGAATTCGCCCCGCTTCTCCTGGAAGAAGCGTCTTTCCGTACCGTCATTGAGCTTCAGCGTGAAATCGGCGCAGCGGCTCGAAGTCGTATCATTGCGCAGATAGCCCTGATCGCCCTGCACCAGACAGTAACAGTCCGCCTTGCAGTCCTTGGCAGCGATGCAGGTCGCCTTGAACTTTCCGTAATCCAGGACCAGGACACCCGACGTATCGACGCCCTTTTCCACATTCGGGAAATAAGTCACCTTCTTCGGTGCACCGAACATGCCCGTCACGAAATGGACATTGTAGACGCCCAGATCCATCAGAGCGCCGCCGGCGAGGTCCTTGTCGAAAGCCGGCAGGATCTCTCCCTTTCTGAAGCGGTCATAGCGCCTGGAGTATTGCGAATAGTTGCACACGACCATCCTGATCTCCCCCAGTTCATCCTTGGCCTTGATCGCCTGATGAAAGTAGGGGTTGTGGGCAGTCACGATCGCCTCAAAGATGATCAGACCATTCTCTTCAGCAAGATCGATGAGCTTCTTCGCCTGCCTGTAATAGACCGTGAAAGGCTTCTCGAGAATGACGTGCTTGTGATGCTTCAAAGCCATCATCGCATACCGGTAATGCAAGGCATTGGGCAAAGCCACATAGATGGCATCGATCTCATCATCTGACAATATCCTTTCAAGATCGCATGTATAGTAATCGACCTCATCCTTGAACTGCGCAAGCTTCTCCTCATGCCTGCCCCAGATGGCACGCAGATGGAACTCTTCAAACAGCTTGGAAACGCTGATAAAGACCGGGACGATGAACCCGGAACCGATTATACCTACATTGATTTTCTTCATACCCTTATTATACTATCAGCAATGTTATAATGAGGCTGTATGTTCGGGAACATCAGAGTCATCGCAGCAGATATCGACGGAACACTGGCACCTACAGCCCAGATCCCATCCCGCTACACCATCGAAACGATCGATGAGCTCAGGGAAAAAGGATATCTTTTCGGGCTCGCCAGCGGAAGACCGGCAGACGACCTTCTGGACAAATACCAGATCTGGCAGGCCAGGTCCCAGTATGACTTCATCATCGGCTGGAACGGCTGTCAGCTCATCGACCTGAACAAGGATCGCCATTACGAATACAACAAACTCAAGAAGGAATGGATCAGGGAGATCATCGGATTCATGGACGAATTCGACACCGACATCCACATGTACCTGCCGGGAAGATACATCAGCTCCGCCGACAGCGACCGGGCCTGGCGCTCCGCCTACCGGACCCGCCGGGAATACATCGTCTGTCCCGACAAAGAGTTCTTCTGTCAGCAGGACAACTGCGGCATCATGTTCAGATACAGATTTGAAGATGACGAAAGGATACAGAAAAAACTCAAGCTCCTTGAAGGAAAGGAATACATCGGCTTCAACACCCAGAAAGACCTCCTGGAATTCTCCCACAAAGATTCCAGCAAGGGCTACGCCCTGAAACAGTACTGTGATCTCTATGGCATCGGACTGTCTGAAGCATTGTCCTTCGGCGATTCCGACAACGACAATGAAATGCTGAAAGTCTCGCACGGCGTCTGCCTGAAAAACGGCCGCGAAGAGACCAAAAGATGCGCTGAATACATCACCGAAAGAAATTGTGATGAAGACGGCTTCGCCCGCTTCATCCACGAACACCTCTTATGATCAAAGCAGTCTTTCTCGATTTTGACGGGACCATCTTCTCTCACAGTTCCGTCTCCATCCCCGCATCCACGATCCGGGCCATCAACGAGCTCAGAAAGAAAGGGATCGTCGTTTTCATGTGCACCGGCAGAGCGCCTGGAGAGATGCACCAGTTCGACCTCAGTGAACTGAAACTCGACGGCTGGATCATGTCCAACGGACAGATGGTCCTGGACGAGAAAGGGGATCTCATCTATGAAAAGTGCATCGGCGATGAACTGAAAGACAGGCTCGTCCGGATCTTTGAACGCAAGACGATCGCCATGTACCTGATCAACAGGGACGACATCTACCTCAATCTCATCAACGACAAAGTCCGCAGCATCCAGTCCGTGGTCTCATCCGGTATCCCCAGGATAGGCGAATACCAGGGTGAGAAGCTCTATATGGCCTCCGCCTTCTTTGCCGACAAGGACGACGAGAAGTACATGCAAGAGATCGAAGACCTCGCCGACATCACCTGGTGGCAGGAAGGCTGCGTCGACATCGTGCCAAAAGGCATCTCCAAGATCAACGGCATCGACGAAGTCCTGAGGATATACGGCATCAACAGAGAAGAGGCCATGGGCATAGGCGACGGAGAAAACGACATCAGGATGCTGGAACACTGCGGTATCGCCGTGGCCATGGGCAATTCGGTCGAAGAACTCAAGCCTTACGCCGACTACATCACCGACGACATCGACGAAGACGGATTATACAAAGCCCTGAAACACTACGGGCTCATAGAGGAGGAAACATGCAGTACAGTTTCAGAAAGATAAACATCGAATCCCCGTTTCCCACGACCCAGTGCGGACATTCCTGCCAGACAGAAAAGCTCTTCGACTATCACGATCACCTCTACGCCAGAGTGACGGCATTCAAAACGGAAGACCTCTGGCTCATCCACTACTCCATGGACCTGCTGGCCTTCGACAAGAAACACCGCGACATGCTGGAAGAAAAGCTGCAGGAAGTCTGCCAGGACAAAAGGATCCGTGTCATCACCTCCACCACCCACACCCACTACGCCAACAGCGTCAGGGATCCGGAATACGTGGAATACCTCTTCGACCTGCTCTGCAAAGAAACGCCTGAGATGGAGTACCGCGAATTGGATGATGTCACGACGACCTATCAGCGCATCCACTCGACCGCGATCGGAAGATCGAGGATCTCCGGCTACGAGACCGGAAACGAGACGCTGGCACTGATCCGCTTCTACGAAAAAGATCACAACTTCCTCAACATCATCTACTACAACTGCCATCCGACCATCCTGCAGGCCAACGTGCCCTATTTCTCGGCGGAATACCCGGGCTATGTCCTGAAGAAACTGGAAGACAGCTTCCCGGATCGCGATCACACTTTCCTGCAGGGCGCAGCGGGAGACATCTCCTCGCGCTTTGTCAGAGATGGGCAGGATTATGAAGCCCTCACGAAACTGGGCGATGCCCTCTGTGAACAGATCCTTGGCCTGATGAAAGAAGAGAAAGAAAGGGTTCCGCTCAGGCTCTCCTACAAGGCCGAAACCATCAGCTACGATCACGAATTCAAGCCGATCGATCTCTCAAACATCCGCTCAGACCTCTCGGAAAGGGAGATGGAGACCATCCGGCTCGGTCAGATCGAAAGACAGAAACTGGAAAAAGCAGCCAATCAGATCTTCGGAAAACTCATCAGGGAAGCGCAGATCGCCGCCCTGGATCTGGGCAGCATCAGACTGGTCTTCTTCCCCAACGAGATCTTTTCCGCCTACATGGATTGCATCGACCTCGACAGGAAACTCCTGGTCAGCTACTCCAACGGCTATGGACCATACGTCCTGCCGATCGACTTTCAATACATCACCTACGAGATGTTCACCGACACCCTGACCAAAGAAACGAAAGAAAAGATCATCTCCGTCATTCAAAACATATAAAAAGAAATAGTTCAATACTATTTCTTTTTAAACGATTCCCTGATATTCTTCATCGCATCCGGAAACGAAAGAGGCTTCTCGCGATCCTTCATCGCCTTGATGTATTTGAGATCCTTCTCCTTCACCAGACTGTAAAGGGCCTTGTAAGCCTTATCCGCCTCAAAGGTATCCTTGATGATCCTTGTCCCATCCGACAGGACGAATTCGACCGTGTCGTGACCGTTCTCATGTTCGACATTCCAGCTCTCGATCTGCCCGAAAGGAACGAAACAAGCCGTCCTAGCCTCCTCGTCCCCATAGAACTCGACCCCCTGATCGAAGATATCCATGACCTTGAAATCCCGGACGAGCTTCATGACCGCAAAAGCCATGAAGATGAAAAAAACACCCAGGAGCCTGCAGATCATGTTGTTCGGTATCATCAGCAGCCCCCCTGTGACCAATGCGACCACGGGCGCCTTCTTGGGCTTGAAACAGATCGCTTTCACAAAGTTGCCTTCGCTCTTGCAATCTTCGACAGGAATGTATCTGATCTTTTCTTTTTCCATAACTCATTAAAAAAGGCAGCCGGATCCCGGCCGCCTGATCATATATCCTCTTTACAGACCGTTCTTAGCCAGAAGATCCAGGAAGTTCTCCGTCTCATTCATCGTCGTCAGTCTGCTGGTAAGGACGCCGCCTCTCATCTCAGCGATCTTGCGATAGCATTTCGCATCATCTTCCGTGACAGCGATGGACTTCGTGACCATCTTGTAAGTCGTGCCCTGGATCGGAGCAGCGTTGCCTACGTTGACATCCTGTACTTCCAGACCTGATTCAAGGATCGCCAATGCATCTGTCGGGAACTTGCAGATGACGAACATCGTCTCTTCCGGATGCTCTTTCGCATATTTGATCGTCTCATCGATCGAGAACACATAAACGGTATTGCCTCTTGCAGCCATAGGCAAAGCCATCTTCTGGATAGGGTCTGCCGCTACTTTATCATTACAGACGATGATCTTATCCGCACCGATCGAATTCATCCAGGTAACAGCTACCTGACCATGTATCAGTCTATTGTCGATTCTTAAATGTTTAATCATGAATAGGTACCTCCATTTATCATTATAACACCCGATTAAGCGCTTACATCAATAATACATGCAAAAGAAAACGCAGGATCATCAGATCCTGCGTCATCATTTTTCCGGTTTTTAGGATTAAGCCATCCAGCCTAATGCACCTAAGACGAATGCGACTACGAATAAGATCAGGATGACATGTAACGGAGACATCTTTCTGACCTTGATCAGGTAGTAGCAGCCAAACGTCAATGCAAGAGGAACCAGGCATGGGAAGATAGCATCCAATACCTGCTGTAAAGTCTTGGCCTCGACAGTTGCACCGTCGATCGTCAGGTCTTTACCTAATTTGACAGGTAATTTAGCACCGATCATGGAAGGAACGAAGCCACCCATGACAGTGACACCGAGGATGTTAGCACCGACCTGGAGCTTGTCGATCGTACCAGCACCTGCAACATCGTTGATGACATTAGCGCCCTGTCTGTAACCATAGTTGAATAATGGCCATCTGAGCAGGAACAATGCCAGAACAGGAAGTGTAGAAGCCAGGATAGCGCCGATCGCGCTGCCCTCGCTTGCCAGACCTGCAGCGATGATGTTGAATGGAGGAGTGACCAGGACTGCCTGGATCGTATCACCGATACCAGCCAAAGGACCCATCAGGGCGACCTTCAGGTTGTCGTGAACTTCCGGCTGACCTGCTTCTTCAAGAGCAACACCTGCACCGGCGATCAGAGCTGATGCACCCGGGTGCGTGTTATAGAACTGCATGTGTCTTTCAAGCTGTCTGCACTGTTCTTCGTTGCCATCGTATAATTCTTTTACGACCGGAACCATTGCATATGCATAACCTGCGGCCTGCATCTTTTCATAGTTCCAGCACCACTGTAAAGCCCAGTTATGTCTGGAGCATGCCTTCTTTAAAGCGGCTTGTGTTAACTTTTTAGACATTATTGAGCACCTCCCTTAACAAAGAAACTTGCTGCTGCTAAACCAACTAAAGCAAGAGCTACTGTGCCCATTCCGGCGTAAGCGTAAAGAACGAAGCCGATGATGAAGAATGGCCAGTATTTCTTGAGATCCATGTAGGATAACAGTAAAGCGAAACCGACAGCCGGTAAAGTCTTACCAACGACTGCCAAGCCGTTAGCGACCCACTGAATGCTGGTAGCGAAGTTCGTCAAAGCAACAACGTTGTCGATCAGGACCATGCCAAGAACGACTGGAAGCATTCTTGATAAAGCCCAAGGCAGAGTACCCATGAGGGTGTATCTTTCGAACTTAGGAATGTTGTTCTGAGCAAGAGCGCTTTCACCTAAGTGCTGGAAGACTGTCGTAGAAGCACGACCCAGGATATCCATTTCGGACATCAGAAGGGCGATACCCTGTGCTACGACGATACCTGCATCGACGTTGCCTGTCTTAGCACCGACGACTGTACCGAAGATAGAACCAGTAATGAAGTCAGGAATCGTAGCACCACCATAAGTATAGAAGCCTAAGCTGTTGATCAGCATGACTGAGCCGACCTGTAAGCCCATCGGAACATTACCGACACAAAGACCGGCAAGAAGTCCCGTGATGATAGGCGTACGAACACCTAAACCAGACAAATTCAGGACCATAGCCACACCTGACCAGAGACCCAGAATTATGCCTAACATTAAATTGCTCATATATTATTTATGAACCTCCTTATAACTTGATTGTAGGACAATAAAAACCTTATTTCAACCATTTTCACATAATCGTCACATAATCGTACCTGTATTTCGCACAAGTCCCAAAACAAATGCTACAATCAAAGAAAAGGAAACGAATTATGCAGCTCAAACTATATAAAAGATCAACATTATTGCTGGGCATCACCGTCCTGGCCGAGTTATGCGGCGTCATCGCCCTTCTGGTATACAGAGAGAAGTGGATCGCACACAAGATCCCCGTCATCGTCTGCTTCGTCCTCTTCCTGCTATTGATCAACGGCATCTTCTCCTACTACGACCTGAATGCCGACAGGAACCTGATCCGCAAAGCCGTCTCCAACGGCGACGTGGCCTTGGCCAGGATCAAAGACGGATCCTTCGTCAGATTCGGCAGAGACGCCCGCCTGAAGAATCATGTCTTCTGGAAACTGAACGTCGACGTCTACGACAACGACATGAAAAAACACGAAGCTTCGATCATCGAGAAGTTCTCTCTGCATCAGACATCGATCCCCAAAGGCGATGTCTATGTCACCTACGTCGAAGGAAAGGAAGACGACTGTCTGATCATTCCCAACATCATCATCTCCTCGATCGCGGAATACAAGCCTCTGGTCGACGACTATGAAAAAGCGCTCAGACCGAAATACCTGAACGCCTACATCAACGACGGTCTGATGCTTCAGACATACGAGGATTCCATCAAAGAAGCCAATAGACAGTAAAGGACAGGATCACCTGCCCTTTTCTCATGCCCATGATCAAAGAAAAGAGGCTGTTGCGAGTCATGCAACGGCCTCTTTATCGATCTTTTCCTTTATTAACTAATCCTCACCCGACATGGCAGCCTGCATCAGCGGATTGACATAGATCACGCCATCCTTGCCGACGGTCTCCAGCTCTTTCATGTCGTAATTGTCTGAGAGACGATTGCCCAGCAGCTGCAGGACGATGGCCAGATTCATTCCGGCGATCAGTTCGATCCCCGGCTGCAGGCACAGCATCATGGCTCTGTTGCAAGGTGTGCCGCCCATCAGATCGGCGATCAGGATGACGCCTTCGCCGCTGTCGACTTCCTTGATCCTGGCTGCCAGAGCCTCATCAAATTCCTCAGGGGAATTCTCAGCATTCAGGCACACATATCCGTACTGCGGGATATCATCTCCCATGAACAGCTTGCTGGCTTCAAACATGCCGGCCGCCAGAGGGCCGTGGCTCATCAAAACGATACCTTTCATTTTTTTCTCCTTTTTTATCCTCTGACCACTTCGATGATATGCTCTGCGGTCAAGCCGTATTTCTTCAAGACATCAGCCATCTTTCCTGATTCACCGAACACATCATTGACACCGATCGGGATCAAAGGCGTGACGATGTCCGTTCTTGCCTTGACCTCCGCAATGGCGGAGTACAGGCCTCCGATGATGGAATGTTCTTCCAGGGCATAGGCCCTCTTGTGTTCTCTTAAAAGCTTCAGGATGTTTTCTTCATCCAGAGGCTTGATGGAGGAGACATTGACGACCGTCGCATCCAGCTCTTCAGCAGCCTTTAAGGCTTCCTGGACCATCAGGCCCATGGCGAAGAGCACGACATCCCCGTTCCCTTTTCTCAGGACATCGACCTTGTCAAAATCAAATACCGTATTTTCGTTATAGACATCCTCGACCTTGCCTCTGCCCAGTCTGACGTAACATGGACCATCCGTTGCCGCGACATAGTCGATCAAAGCCTTGGTCTGATACTGGTCGCAAGGCACATAGACTCTCATATTCGGGATGGCCCTCATGATCGCCACATCCTCGATCGCCTGATGGGATGCCCCATCCTCGCCGACCGAAAGGCCCGCATGGGTCGCGCAGACCTTGACGTTGAGTTTCGGATAGGCGATGGAGTTACGGATGATCTCAAAGGCCCTTCCGGAAGCGAATATGGCAAATGAGGATGCGAATACCGTCTTGCCTGAAGCGGCCAGACCGGCAGCCATGCCCATCATGTTGCATTCGGCGATGCCGGCATTGAAGTGTCTCTCCGGACAGGCCTTCTTGGCCTCT
>JAILBD010000063.1 GCA_024681275.1 Erysipelotrichaceae bacterium | reverse complement strand
AAGCGATGGAAGCAGGGCGAATGGAAACCGTTCGCGCCTGATGAACTTCTATTTCTCTGAAGACAGAAATTTCCTTTCCGATCCGGATTGGATGCTGGAAGATGATGGAACGGCGGACTATGATCCGTATGTATACAGAAGCGACAATGATAATAATGCTTATGTCGTCTGGCGCAATGGAACAAAGGCCTTTGATGAGGATTCAACGATCGAGGAGATCGCCGCCAATTCCGATATCTGGTTTGCGAAGCATCAGGTGTCCAGAGAGTGGATTTCTGCTTCCAGAGTCACGAATCTTGGATCAGGCGAGAACAGGGTCTTTGCGACCGGCGCAAAGGTCTTTGATGGTAAGGATGGAAGTCCTGTCGTTGCCTATTATTTAAATGATGTTTCTGATCCTTTGGGTCTGAATGAGTCTTACAGCCATGATGCCTGTAAAGCGTCCAGGGAAGATGCCTACAGTCCTTGGAACAATGAGAAGCTCTTCTCTGTGAGCGGAGCGATCACGGAAATGGATGCTTCCGTCTTTGACGGCAAAGAGACTTATGCCGTCTCCTATCATGAGGCGGATGAAAACGGCAAGAAGGTCTATAAGCTGGCGATGTATCAGGATGGTGAGAAGGTCTTTGAGCGAAGCAACGCGGTCAACGGCCGTTTCGTGAAATATGGAAATTCCAACGCGATGCTGACATGGTTTGAGAACAACAGCCTCTATGGTTTCTCCGATACGGCAGGTGATAAGGTCCACAAGATCACACCGGATGATATGAAAGTCCCGACTGCGGACTATGATATCAGCGGACGTTTTGCTTCAGGTTCAATCGTTCTGACGGGAACGGTCTCCAAGGATTCCACTGAGAAGATCTATGCGATCTTCTCCAATGACGGCGGACAGACCTGGACCAAGACGATCCTCAATGGGGGTGAAGAATTCGCCTATGTCAATGAATCGGCTATGGCTTTCACAAAAGAGGATGAACCGATCCTTTTCTACAGTGTGCAGAATTATGAGATCAACTTCGATGAGGAAAGGCTGAATGCATCCAATTATGTCAACGGTGATGCAAGTCTGAGCGCGGTCAATAGCGTGCAGATGCTGAGGCTTGCCGATGATGATCCGCGTTTCACGGATACGCAGACCGATCTCTATGTCAGGGCTAGAAAGGCCAATCAGAAGGTCGAGATCATCGGCGGAAGCTTCGATGATGAGGACAGTGCCCGCAAGGGCAAGATGATCCCGTTCACGCTGGAGATCGAGAACAAGGGACTTTATGGACTGGATCGTGTGACGTTGTTCAATGATTGCGTAAAACTGGGTGATTTTGAAGTCGACCTGGCTGCCGGAGAAAAGACAGAAGTCAAGGGAGAGGTCCTGCTGCCTGAAAACTGCAGTGATGACGGTGTCATTTTCCGCTTTGGTGCTTCGAGCCACAACGATGTGGTCGAATCCGAAAAGGATGTGACGCTGGGCACAGGCCACATCAGGGTCGTGTACGATCACACGCTGGTCTATCAGACGGAAAATCTGGATTATCTGATCACCAATAAGGGATACTGCACCAAGGATGTCTACATCTATGTCTATGATGGGGACAGTGGTGAACAGATCCACAGCGAACATCTGGTGATACCGGCCGGTCATACGATGAATGGGACTTATTCCGCGGGTCTTGAATCGTTGTGGCGTCAGAAGGGCCACAAGAATGTCAAGGCTTGTATCGTGATGGATGGTGAGCAGATCGAGGATCTGGATTCGACGCGCACGGTCTCTTTCGGTTCCCTGGAGGAGATCTACATCCAGGATTTCAGCGGTCTCTACAAGACCAGCACCCCGGATCCTGTGCCATCCGGAAACAATGATGTTCCGGTCTATGACCATGAGCCGATCGAAGGCTCTTACAAGCTTCCTGTCACTTACGTGAGTGAGAAAGAGACGGGTACAGCTGTCAAGGAAGAAGAGAAGAAGACTGAGGAGAAGCCGGAAACGGAGGCTGTTCAGACACCGGAGCATGCAGTTGAGCAAAATGAGACGGAGGAAAAAGCGGAAGAGACTGTTCCAAGGAAGAACCGTTCCTTCCTGGGTTTCATCATCCTGGCTGCCGCTTTGGGGATCGGCTTCCTGCTGTTCCTGCTGTTTGGCATCCTGCGCAGAAGGGAAGAGGAAGAAGAATAGTGTTTCATGAGCCTTGGCATCTGATGCTGAGGCTCTTTTCTTTTCTGACTGGTATATAATGAAGAAGAAGGGAAGTAACAGAAATGGTCCGTTTTCAGTTTGAGTGGCTTTTGAGGATACTCAGTTCTTTGTTTGTCGGGTCGATGATCGGCTATGAGCGTT
>JAILBD010000029.1 GCA_024681275.1 Erysipelotrichaceae bacterium | reverse complement strand
CACAGAAAAGCCGGTCTTCTCAGACCGGCCTTCGATCCATCGTGATATCAGACGCTTATTTCAACGGGATCATGGCCATGCTGATCTCTGAGAAATGACCGTCTTTGACGGTTGCGCCATAGAGATCAGAGAACTCGATGTCGGCTTTCGTATCGAAACCTTCCGGAAGCCCGACATTAAACTCATAGACCATTCCGTCTTTCTCGACCAGCACGTTCGAATCGCCTTCAAAGACGCTCCAGCCGTTCTCTTCGAAACCATCGTTGACCAGCTCTTCCACGCTCTTTCCGGCATAGGCATCGAGATCTTCCTCACTCAGGACATATTCGCTGAAATCGATGCAGTCATCGATCGGCAGATCCTTGAGCACTTCGTATGCTTTCTGGTTGAAATCATCGCCCATCGGATCGATCGCGTCATATGCCGCGAACACATCGTCCGTGATCGGACCGCTCAGCTGCAGCATATCCGCCACCGTATAGATCCTGCCGTCTTCGATCGCCAGGACGAAACTGTCTATGCCCACCTTGTCGATGACATCGCCCATCGTGGCGTAAGGGCTCTCGATATGCGTATATTCGCGGGCCACCGGGATCTCATATTCCGGAAGGACGACAGCGATATCATCGCCATAACCGTAGACCGTCTGGCTTGACATCGTGTTTCCACCCACGACTGTCTCATAACTGTAGCTCATGATCTTTTCGCCGCTTGACTTGCCTGTCAAGGTCGTCGTGCCTTCACCGGCATCGCTCTTCGTCTTGACGGTGATCTTCAGTTCCTTCTCATCTCCGTTTTTACTCAGAGTTCCCTCGTACTTGTTTTCGGGATCGTCGTTTGAAAGGATCGCATCCGTGTACGTTCTGAGACCGCCGAGGATGAAATCAGCATTCATGTCATATCCGGCTTCATCTTCATAAGGTTCTCCGCCGTCATAAAGGGAATACTTGACTCCGTTTTCCATGAACATGTAGTAATCCGGGAAATCAGGATCCTCGTAATGCATCATGATCTTATCGCCATCAACGGTCGCAACACTGTATGTGTTCCCGTTGTTGCTGTTGGTGATCGTGTATCTTTCCTGTTCAACGAGTCCGTCGAAGAACTCTTCTGTCAGAGCCTGCACCGCTTCTTTGGTGTTGGCTTTGTTCTTGCCGGCTGAGCACGATGTAACGATCATCAGGATCGTCAGGATCGCAACGATCTTACTGGTTGATTTTTTCATTCATACGCCTCCTATATACAGCTAAATGATAGCACAACGAAGACCGGCATGCTCAGAGCCAAATCATCGCGATCGGCAATTCAATATACTATGATGGATTGATCTCCTTCTTTGTTTACACTTATCTGTATCGATGATTTTTATCTCATTATATCTTCTTGATCAGTCTTTTTTTGGATATGCATTTATCAGAAACACAAAAAAGCCAGGGTCACAGCAGATATGTTTGCCTATGATATCTTTTTTTCTGCTTCGATCTTATAATGGAAGTATGAAGACCAGCCATTTCTGGACTCACAAGGACAATATCCCCGCCGGATTAGGCTACGGACAATTCACATCAAAGCACAGCATCCTGATGATCATCACCGTTCTTTTCACATGCGGTTATGTCGCGCTCTATCTTCATGCCTCGCCCGATGTGAAACTCTTTCTGTTGAAGACTGTCGGATCCACTTTGATCTTTATCGATGTGATCAAGATGATCCTCATTGCCCGCTCACCTGTCCGGCTCTCTGAATACCTGCCGTTGGAGATCTGCAGCTTTGCAGCGTACTTCATCTGTTTGGATGCCTTCATCCCCGGCAGCGACTTTTTCCGGCAGATGCTGCTCTTTCTGTTCCTGCCGGCTGCCATCATGGCCATCATTTTCCCGACGACCTCCACGCTTCCGGCTTTCAATTTCTACTCGATACACCAGTTCCTTTACCACGGTCTGATCGTCGCCTATATCATTGCCCGTTTCGCAGCCAACGAGATCCCTATGGATTATCCGGGTGTCTGGTCGTCGATCATCAAAGTCCTTATCCTGGTCATCATCATGTATTTCGTCGATGTCAGATTCCAAAGGAACTTCATGTTCCTGCGCGAGACCTATGACAACCCGATGCTGGAGATCATCTGGAAAAAAACGGGAGGCGGTTTCGCTTATACAGCCGGTCTGGTCTGTTTTGCGATCGCAGTCATTCATGTCTTTTTC
>JAILBD010000017.1 GCA_024681275.1 Erysipelotrichaceae bacterium | reverse complement strand
AGTTCTCTCGCATTGCCTCCGGCCATGACCAGCTGCATGCCGGTCAGCGTCAGTAAATTATTATCTTCCATATAAGCAAGTCCTCCTTTTTAAGATCAGGAGTATTTTTCATACTCCTGATCATCTGTTTGTTTCTTATTTGTGTTCTTTTGCTTCTTCCTGCGCTACGACATCTGCTTCATAGGTCTTGAAGAACGGGAACCAGATGAGTAAGCTCAGCGCGAACAGCACGATCGTCAGGACGGCACCGGCAACACCGGAGTTGATGAACGCCTGAATTACGGTCGGGAAGTACCAGAGCTGGTTGACCGCCGATGGGATGGCAACCAGACCGGTCTTGTACGCGATACCGGCAACCAGCGGCAAGACGATGGCATTGAGCCAGAATGGGATCATCAGGATCGGGTTGTAGGCGACAGGAGCGCCGAAGACGACCGGTTCGTTGATGTTCAGAACGCCTGGAAGCGCGCACATTCTGCCGATGGTCTTAAGCTTCTTGGATTTCGAGAAGCACATCAGCAGAACCAGAGCCAGCGTAGCGCCGACACCGCCGATATCGATCAGACCGTTGAAGGTCTCCATCAGCGAGATGTTGGTAGGAGCGGCACCGGAAGCGACAGCAGCTGCGTTCGCGGCAATGCCATCCATCCAGATCGGCCACTGCAACGGGAAGAGGATCCAAGTGAATCCAAAGGAATACAGGAAAGCTTCCGCGAAAGCGACCAGCACGAAGCCAGGGATCGTCTGAGCGATGCTGACCAGCGGATTGAAGATCGCTCTGCTCAGGGCATAGATATCGATATTGCAGTTGTAGCAGATGACACCCAGCAAAACGCAGACAGCAACCGGGATCATGGCATCGAACATGTTGACGACGATGTCAGGCATCACGGTATCTTCAGAGAAGAACGAATGCTTGCTGAACTCATAGAATACTTTCGATACGATCAGACCGGTGAAGACGGCACAGAACATACCGCCTGTTCCCAATGTATCGAGGATGTATGCCATTTCGCCTTCTTCCGTGAATCTCGGAAGCAGAAGGCACAGGAAGGTACCGACAGAAGTCAGAGCTGCAACATTCTTCAGTTTTTCGGTATGTCTTTCTTCCAGGAACTTCGTCGGGATCAGGAAGGCGATAAAAACGGACATCAGACCGAAAGTGAACTGGTTCAGCAGCGAGATATCCGGAATCACAGGAATGTATTCCTTGAGCAGGCTCAGGACGGTGACAAAGCTTCCCAGCATGATGATCGGAAGCAGCGTCATGATGGACTTCTGCACGGCGGCAATGTAAGTGTTCTGACACAGCTTCGTCAGTTTCGGCGAGAATTCATTTCTCATCCAGGACATAAATTTGTTTTCTTTTTTCATGATTTTCCCCTGTTTATTCTTTTTCATTGATAAGTTTCAAGGCGACTTCCAGAGCACCGGCTCCATCGATAGCCCCATAGATCTCTTCCGGAATGAAGGCATAAGGAACTCCATAGGGAGCGATCGAATCTCTGATCATTTCTTCCTGATAAGCCAGATGCGGGCCGATCAGAAGGCAGTCAGAATCTTTGACACTGTCGAGAAGTTCCGACTCGCTTCTGGCGACGATCGTTACTTCCAGACCCTGAGCTTTGGCAGCTCGACGCATTTGCTGGGCAATGAAACCGCTAGAAGCTCCAACGCCACAGATCAATAAAATTTTCATAGTTCTTTCCTTTCGTCATACATGACTTTGATACGTATCTTCTGCTTTAATCGTATCCTGTCTTATCTGGTGAAACAAATCATCCTTTTCACTTGAAGCGGTGAAAATGTTGAAATCCGCGTGTATTGAATTAGCTGTTTTTAAACCAATATAATGAAACTGACAATGGACCAGAAGTACAGAAAGCTCCTCGATTCCCTGAACAAAGCCGATGGCGCTCTTACGGCTTCTTTTCTTGCGGACAGATTGGGTGTCTCCTCGCGTTCCATCAAAACCTATATCAAAGATCTCAACAGCACTTATCCCGGGCTGATCCATTCCGCTTCGGACGGCTATACGATCAACCGGGACGTCCATCAGCAGCTTGACTTCGAAAGAGACGAGATCCCCCAGGATCAGGAAGAACGCATCCGCTACATCATCAACTATCTGGTCGGCATGGACAAGGAAGAAGAGCTGGACATCAATGAGCTGGCCGACTCCATCTATGTCAGCAGCACTACGATCCGCCGCGACCTGAAGATCGCCAAAGAACTGTGCAGCCACTACCGCACCGACCTGAAGATCGCCAACGACAGCATCCGTCTTTCCGGCAAAGAAAAAGACAAACGCGCCTTGATCAATGCGATCTACACCAAAGAATTCGAACAGAACGATTTCGATCTGTACAAACTACAGGAATTCTTCCCGGATTACGACCTGACCAAAATCAAAGCGATCACCATCGAGAAATGCAAGGAATTCAATTACCTAATCAATGGTTATACGATCGACCAGATCGTGCTGGATATCGTCATCGGCATCGACCGGATCCGTCATTCGTTCGCTTCGGAAGACAACGGAGAAATGTCGAATTTCAATCTCCATGAACTGGAACTGGCAAGAGCCATCACCGGAGAGTTCGAAAAGATCTACGGTATCCGCTACAGTCTCGAAGAGCTGCAGGCTTTTACAATCATCCTCTTCACCCATCTTCTGAAGATCGATTATCAATCCATCACCGCTGAAGATCTCAAACACATCATCGGCGAAGACGTCTATCAGCTGGCGCTGGAAATCATTGAAGAGACCGACGACTATTTCATTCGCAACCAGAACGAAGAATTCTTTACCCGTTTCGCTTTGCATCTGAAAAACCTGCTGCTACGGGCGAAATCGAACTATATCAACCAGAACATCCTGACCGACACCATCAAGACCAGTTGCCCATTGCTGTTTGACTGTGCCGTCAATATCTCCAACAAGATCTATGAAAAGACCGGCTATCGGATCAACGACGACGAGATCGCCTACATCTGCATCCACATCGGCAGCCTGCTGGAAACCTCGGATCAGCAGAAACTATCCTGCGGACTGGTCATGCCAAGGTACTACAACTTCACCGAGGAGATCCGCAACAAGATCCAGGAACGCATCGCAGCCGAAGCAGTGATCAAGATCATTCCCGAAGAAGATTTCAAACAGTTCAATACCCTTGATATGGTGATCACGACCGATCCCAACCTCAAAGTCGACAGTGAAAAGAAGATCCTGATCACCGGCATCATCCGCAACAGCGAACTAGACGCGATCGAACAGAAAGCCCGCGAGATCCGGCAGAAAAAGAAGATCGAAACCCTGATCAACCAGCTGCTTTCGGTTACCAGCGACAAATTCTTCTACAAGAACCCGGAATTCACCGGCAAAGAGGATCTGATCATCAGAATGGCCAACGAGCTGTTGGACAAAGGAATCGTCGGCTACGACTATCTGGACGATGTTTTCTACCGGGAGAAGATCTCTTCGACTGCCTTCAACCAGATCGCGGTGCCACACACCCTGACGATGAACGCGAACCAGACGATGATATCCATTGCCCTGTTCGACAAGCCGGTCAGCTGGGGCAGCAAAAAGATCAGTATCGTATTCATGTTTGCGATCCATCCGGAAGACAAGAAGATGTTCCATTTCATCTTCGATAATCTGATCTCCCTGCTGCTGAATGATGAGAATGTGAGTCTTCTGAAAGAGTGCCGAAATTATACGGATTTCATCGAGAAGATCCCGTACGTCAAAGAATAAGACACAAACAAATCCGTTCAGATGTGATAGAATAAAGACAGATGGACGGAATATAGCGCAGTTTGGTAGCGTGCTTGAATGGGGTTCAAGAGGTCTCGGGTTCAAATCCCGATATTCCGACCATCTAAAAGAACGAAAAAACGGTCGCAAGA
>JAILBD010000002.1 GCA_024681275.1 Erysipelotrichaceae bacterium | reverse complement strand
ATCATGGCCAGTTCCACGCTTCCCTCATAGTCCAAAGACAGCGGTGTGCCGATGCAGATGACGAATTCGCCCTTCTTCAACATCGCCGCATCGCCCGTTCTGACCGCTTCGATCAGATATGGCGTGCGGATCCTGATGACTGCCAGATCGGTGAAGATGTCATGTCCGATCAGTTCACCATTGACTGTATAGGAATTGCCAAACGTGACATTGATGTTGTTGACATTGGATACGCCATGATAGGCGCTCAGGATGTAGACCGCATCCCCGTCCTGCCGGTAGACGAAACCGGAAAGGACGTTGCCATCGGCGCTGATCGTGACGACCTTGGGCCTGGTCTCATCGACGATCTGCGTGAAATCCGTGGAAAAACCATTCACCTCGTACTGGTTGATGATGCTGGTATCCTCCCTGGATTGAAGCCTCGAGACCTGTGAAGAAAGGATGACACACCAGGCTGCCAGAATGATGATCAGGATATACAGAAGACGGTTGTTTTTCATGTTACCCCCCTTCCATCAGTTCGCCAGCGAACACGGCAGGAAATTGCAGGCGTTGACTCTCATGCCGTTGACCTCGAAAGTAAGGTGGAGATGGACGCCTTCCGAAGAACCGGTATTGCCCATCTGACCTATGATCTGGCCTCTGGTGACATTCTGTCCTTCTTCGACATAAGCCGGTTGGTTAAAATGCATATACATCGTACGGACGCCGTTGTTGTGATTGATGATGACGAAGTAGCCCATATCCCAGCGGTAGCCGACTGTATCGACGGTCCCTGAGTCGACCGCATAGACCTGCGCGTATTTCTCATAGAGATTGACGATATCTGTTCCGGTATGGCCAAAATAGCAGCCCCAGTGGCAGGTGATTGACGGGTTGTCGACCGGCCAGATATAGTTGCCCGTACCGACCAGGAAGACCTGCTTGGTACCTACGGCGATGACGCCCTGCTTCGGCTGCTTGATGATGTTTTCCGAAAGCATTTCGCCGCTTGCCAGGACGCCGTTGATCCACTTCTCCTCGTAAAGGACGTTCTTGATACCAGATTCTTCCTGTACCCTGACTTCGTAGACACCGACTTCCAGGTTCTCATCTTCGATATATTCTGGTACTTCCGGCACGATATACTGCTGGGAGAGCCTCTCTTTGGTCACTTCGATCGTGATCGGAGATGTGTAGTAGGTGACGTTGAGCTGCATGCCCGGCGGCAGGATCTGATTCTCGGAACTCAGCACATCCGGGTTCAACATGACGATCTGCTTTGGCGACATATCGCCGAAGTAATATCCGACACCCTGCAGCGTATCGCCTTCTCTGACGGTATAGTATTCCCTGTCCTTGTTCCTTCCGTAGCACAGGAACCTGTAGATATCCTCAGAATTGGAAAAGATGGAGGACGGTGATACGACAGCTTCCTTGGTCGTGATCTGTTCGTCCATGACGACATTGGTCTCAACAGAACCCAGTTCACTTGGTGATTCGATCACTTCACCTCTGATCAGCCTGTTGATCGTCTCCTGTGAGACGAAGTTGGTGTAGAACTTCTGCAAAGCATCGGCGAAATCGTCATAGGAACGCACATAGATGATCTCGTATATGCCCTCGGCAGTCGAAAACTCAACAGCCGTGGTCCTGACGCCGAGAAGATCGTTTTCGACCAGATAATCCATGATCTGATCATCGACATTCTCGAAATTGGCATAGGAAGACTCCTCAACGATGTACACATCTTCGCCCAGACCGAGCTGCGTCCCCGGGAACTCCTTCTCGTAATCCTTGTATTTCATTTCGATCAGCCAGTCCAGATAATACTGGTCAGTGATGACACCGATCAGCTTTCCGCGGCAGTAGATCTTATTGTATTTCTTCTCTGTCCTGTCATAAGAAAGGATCTCCTGCTTGACAAGAGACTTTTCATTCTCCACATTTGCCTGAATGATCTTTCTATCGTTTCTGATCATCGGAAGACCATAGACGATGGCCCCCGTCAGGATCAGCGAAAAAAGGATCGCTAAAAACTTCTTCAATTAAAAATTCTCCTCAGCGGCATTCCTGATGCCGTAGAAAGCATTGATCTCCTTTTCAAATGCCAAAGTGATCTTGCCGGTCGGACCGTTCCTGTGCTTCGACAGCAGCAGTTCGACATCTTCCCTCTGATCCTCTGCCCCCTCATCGCGATTGTAGTAGGCATCGCGGTACAAGAAGAGGACCAGGTCAGCATCCTGCTCCAAAGCACCGGATTCCCTCAGGTCTGAAAGCATCGGACGCTTATCCTGTCTGGCTTCGACAGAACGTGAAAGCTGTGACAGGGCGATGACAGGCACGTTCAGCTCACGGGCCATGGCCTTGAGCCTTCTGGAGATCTCCGACACTTCCTGCTGACGGGAATCGGATTTTCCCGTCGCCTGTATGAGCTGTATATAGTCGACGACAATCATGTAGAGACCCTCATCCTGAGCCAGTTTGCGGGCTTTGGCGTACATTTCCGAGACCTTGATGCCCGGAGTATCGTCGATGTAGAAATTCTGTTTCTTGAGCTGCTGAGAAGCCTCATTGAGCCTTGACCACTCCTCATCGTTGAGGTTCCCGGTCCTGAGTTTCTGGATCTCGACCTTGGACTTGGCAGCCAGTATCCTGATGCCCACCTGTTCAGCCGGCATCTCCAGCGAGAAGATCGCGATGGAACCAGGTGTGACGGAAGCGGAATTGACCGCGATATTCAAAGCCAGCGCCGTCTTTCCCATGGAAGGACGCGCAGCCACGATGATCAGATCGCCTTTCTGGAATCCGGCCGTCTTCCTGTCCAGATCGGAAAAGAGAGTCCTGACACCGGTGATATCCGTACCGGCTTCCTGAATGGCCTCGATGTGTTTCAAGGCGCCCTCAAAGACTTCCTCGCCGCTCTTGAAATCCGCGCTGGTCTTGGACCTGGTCACTTCCGTGACCTTCCTTTCGACGTTCTCCAGCATCTCATCGACGCTTACAGAAGCGTCATAGGCATCATTGGAGATCTCTTCGCCCACTTTGATGACCTTTCTGGCCAGGGACTTGTTGCGGATGATCGCTATATAGTCTGCCGTATTGTTGGCAGAGATCGTCGCATTCGCCAGCTGCATCAGATATTCCAGTCCGCCGATCTTGTCATAGACGGCGAAATCTTTCAGCTTCGTCGAAAGGGAGACGGTATCCACCTTCTCCTTGTTTTCATACATGACGGACATGATGTTGTAGATGGAACGATGCTTCTCGAGATAGAAATCGTCCGCAGTCACACCGGCATCGATGCATTGACGCATCGCATCCGGATACAACATGATATTGCCCAAGAGAGACTCTTCAGCCTCTATCGAATACGGCATTGAACGATTGCTCATATCATTCCTCTTCCAGCTTAACCTTGATCGTACCGATGACATCCTTGTAGAGCTCGATCTTCACCTCGCTCGTACCCAGTTCTTTCAAAGGCTCAGAGTCCTTGATCTTCCTCTTGTCGATGCTGATGCCCTGTTTCTTCAGTTCTTCCTCGATCTGCTTGGTCGAGATGGAACCGGAGACCTTGCCATCTTTGGCCTTGACCTTGAAAGTCAGGGTCTTATCCTTCAGGACCTCGGCAAGCTTTTTTGCCTCTTCCCTTTTCTGAGCATCGATCTTGGCAGCCTCATCCTTCTGCTTTTCCAGGATCTTCTTGGAAGACTCGGACTCCATGACAGCCAGACCTCTGGCGATCAGGAAATTGCGGCCGTAACCGTCCGCCACATTTTTTATCTCACCTTTTTTGCCAAGCTTTGGCACATCAGTCAGCAGTATTACTCTCATGATTCTCTCCTTCAAAATATTCATCCAGGATAGCAGTCAGTTCCGCCTGCAGTTTCGGAACGGAACCATCCGCCACCTGCAATCCGGCCGCTGTCATATGACCGCCGCCGTGCATCTTCTCCAGAATGACCTGCACATTGACCCTTCCCCTTGAACGGGCCGAGATGATGGCCTCCCCCTTCTCCGAATAACAGATGACGAAGGCCGCCTGGATGTCCTTGGCCTTGACCAGGACGTCACAAGCCTGGGAAGCGATCGAACGCGGATAGGAACCTTCGTTCAGGGAAGCGATGATGACATCATCGCGGTAAAGTTTTCCGGCATTGATGATCTGGCTTCTTTCCAGAACGTTTTCGTAAGGCTCCTGCGAGAGGGCGTCGCAGACCAGTGGATCAGCACCCGCCCTTCTGAGCTGTTTGACGACATCAAAAGTCCTGGAACCCGTCCTGACACGGAAATGGTCGGTATCGATCATGATGCCCAGATACAGGATGTTGGCCTCTTCCGCCGTGATCTCGATGTTCTTTGAGAAGTACGGGACCAGCTCATAGACCAGCTCGGTCGCGGAAGAAGCGGCAGCTTCGATATACAACATCATCGCAACGACATCCAGATCCGCTCTGCGGCGGTGATGATCGAGTATGATGATGCGCTTTGCCTGTTTCAGGATATTGGCGCCATTGGAGTTGGCAGCCGAGTGGTGGTCGACCATGACGACCAGTGTATCGTCGTTGAGCAGATCAAGACCGCTGCTCTCGGAAATGAAGTGGTGCTTGTTCTCCAGGACGCTGCGATACTTGTTGACGACATCCGAGATCATCGTATCCATGCCACCGGACAGGCTCACGATGTAAGGTGTCTTGTTCATGGAAAGGACGATGTTTGACATGCATAATGCCGAAGCGACGCAGTCCGCATCCATATCCTTGTGTCCCAGGATGATGACATTGGAAGATTTGGCGATGAGGTCCTTGATCGAATTGGCCGTCACACGCACCTTGGTCTTGGACTGCTTCTCCCTGGCTTCAGTCGTTCCGCCAAAGAACGTCGCATCTCCGCCTGCCCTTCTGACCGCCACCTGGTCACCGCCTCTGGTCTGAGCCAGCTCCAGCAGTTCCTCGGCGATCGCATCGAGTTCCTCGTAATCATCGCTGCCTCCGGCAAAAGCCATCGACAGTGTGACATCCGTATCGCCTTCCTTGGCGACCTTGCGCACCTTGTTCAGGATCGAGAAACGGTCGTTCCTAATCTTTTCAAACGTCAGATTGTTCATGATCAGCAGCATCCGCGAGTTCTTGAGCGTCTTGTAGACGACACCGAAATTGCGGAAATAATCGATGACCGGCACCTTGATGTTGGTGTTGACATAAGCCAGCTCATCCTCCGACATGTTGACCTCGTCGTAGTTATCATAGCTCAGGATGCCCAATACCGGTTCATCATCATCCAGTTTCTGATCGAGATCGTATTCACGGGTGATGTTCTTGAAAGTCAGGACAAAAGCATTGTTGATCTTGCGGACCGAGTATTTCTCATCATTGATGATGATGATCTTGTTGTTGGCTTCGTTTTTCAAGGTGTCCTGCAGTTCCGGAAGCCAGTTGAGGATCTTCTCCCCCATGTGATTCATGTTGCGCTTCAGGAAGAAGTCGGACATGAAATTGATCTCATAGTTCTCATCGTAGACCAGGATGCCCATGTCGCCATGGCTCAAGACGCCCTTGTATGAGAGTTCCAGCTGATTCTCGATCTGCTTGTTGGTCTCGTTCTTGATCATGTCCTGCGAGAAGAAGACCAGGGCCAGCAGAAGGACGAAAACGAAAGTGATGATCGCCGGCAGGATGATGTTCACCGAAAAGAAGAGACCTAAAACCACCAGTACCAGAACGACACTGATGATGGTCACAAAAGTCAAAGCTGTGATGAACGTCTTTCTTGTCATTGTTTGATCTGAACTCTGTCTTCCAGGAAATTACGCAGCGGACCGCTTCCATACAGGAAGCCCAATATGATAAGCACCAGGAAAAGACCCGGTATGAAGAAACACATCAGGACGAATATCGCTCCGATATTGCGTCGCAGCACGATGACACCGTAAAGCACCACAAAGAGATATCCGTAGTACATCAGGATCAGCACGCCCATGATCATGACGATCAGAGCGATATAGTATAAAGTCTCATTCTTGATGTTTCCTGTAAAGAAAGAGACGCTTGCCATCATCAACGCGGCATACGCCAGAGGCGGAGACGGTTTGAGATCGAAGATATTGGTCGTGCCCAGGTCCTTGATCTTGAACCTCTTCAGGATGAAGACCGCCAGCAGATGGATCAGAACGCCTTCCATCGCCCCCAGAATGACCGTGGAGACCACGTAGATGACACCGATGATCTTCGCCAGATCAAGACCGGCCATCGAGAAGATCTGTGTGTAATCCACACCGGCGAAAGAACCGGCCTGGGTCAGAGCCGCCCTGTATTCTTCCAGCATCTGCGCGATCGGGAAACCCAAAAGCGGATAGATGACAAAAGTCGCCACGAGTTCGCCAAAGACATAAGTGATGATCGCGATCATCAATAGTCTCCTCTTGTCCATGCCCCTTCTGATCCCGAAAGCGTAGGAAAGTCCGGTCAGGATGCCGACCGGAACATAGATCAGATATGTGAACTGGAAGTTGCCCAACAGGAAGGAGATGATCAGAAGACCTACACTGAGCATCGCACCATCCTTGAAAGAATGCATGGTCGCATACATGATGATGACGATCGGCATGATCAGCACGACGAACTCCGTGAACCAGTAGGCAGTCATCCTGTCTATCAAAATAAGAGCACCGACGATCGCCAGCATCATGGCGCCCTGTGTCAATCGTTTCGTTTGATTCATATTACTATTATAAAATAATTATCCGCATAAGAACATTTAAAAGAAACCTCCACGGCTGTGGAGGTATTCTGATCAATCAGCGATATAAGGCAGCAGAGCCATCTGACGTGCTCTCTTGATTGCTGTTGAAAGCATTCTCTGGTACTTTGCGCTGGTACCTGTGACACGTCTCGGAGTGATCTTGCCATTCGGCGAGATGAACTTCTTGAGCAGCTCTACATCTTTATAATCGATATATTCGATCTTGTTCTTTGTGAAGTAACAAACTTTCTTATATCCGACTCTCTGTTTTCTAAAAGCCATGATTCATTCCTTTCTTAATCTCAATAAAACGGTAAGTCATCACTTGAGATATCAAGTGAAGGAGTATTGGAGAAATCATCATCCATACTCTCGTAACCCGGATCTGCAGCAGGCGTGAAAGTCTGATTGGCATTGGAATAGGAATTATAGGAATTGCCGCCGTAACTGCTGTTGGCAGTAGCACCGGTCTGATTGCGGCTCGAAATGATCTGAACATTATCCGCAACGACTTCCGTCACATAGACCTTTCCATTCTGGCCATCGTAACTCCTGGTCTGGATCCTTCCTTCAACTCCGACGATCGTCCCCTTCTGGGCATAGCTGGCGAGGAAGTCAGCTGACTGACGCCAGGCGATACAGCTGATGAAGTCCGCGCTCTGGCCATTGCCCTGCTGCGACTGGAACCTCCTGTCAACTGCGACCGTGAAGTTGCACACTGAAGTGTTTGAACTGGTCTTACGCAGTTCTATATCCTTCGTAATGCGTCCGACCAACGTAACGCTGTTGATGTTGATCATTTACTTGTTTCCTTTTTTCTCATCGGATGAGATGGTCATCATTCTGACGATGTCATTGCTGATGCCCATTAAACGCTTGAACTCGTTCAAGCCATCAACGTCTACGGTGTAAGTCACTACGACATAGTAACCCTTAGACATATGATCGATCTCGTATGCGAAATCTCTCATACCCCAGTCATCAACGTTGTCGATGCTTCCGCCATGAGCAGTGATGATGCCATGCATCTGCTCGACTAAAGCGGCTCTGGCAGCGTCGTCAAGACTGGACTTGATGATGTACATAGTCTCATATTGTTTCATATTTTACCTCCTTTTGGACTAAACGGCCTATCGCTAGGCAAGGAATAGTTTTTCTATTCGCTTGAATATTATAACAGAAGCCTCACTTCAGATGCAATAAGAATTTGCTCAATCGTCAAAACCCGCCAGTTTTTCCGCAAAGCTCTCCTGGAACTTCCTCTCCTCTTCAAGCACAAGTCCATGATAGACATCGAGATCCTTCTCATCGATGACCTCACAGCTCATAAAAGACAGCTGATCCAGAGCCTTTCCGCTCCTGATGACGATCTGTCTGTAGGTAGGACCGGCCTGCAGCAGCTTCAGCGCCTGTTCCTTCTTCAAGATGCCGCTGGTGATGATCCCGAAGGTATCGAACAAGGTGTCATTGGCGATGGGACCGATGATGACATCGTCATCCGCCATTCCGTCTTCATAACCGTTGCGGTTGGCGAAGATGAAAGAGAACCACTCCGCATCCCGTTGAAAGGTCTTCACCTTCAGACCATCCAAATTCAATTCGTATGTATTGATGACACTGATCGAACCTCTTCTCTTCTTCGCCCAGCGCAAGGAGAAATCCTTGTCATCCGAGAGATAGAAACCCTGACCGAAATCAGCATTCTTCCTGCCCTTCTTCAGATCCGGCCTTTCGATCTTTTCAAAGCCGCTGTGATATACCTTCATCCTCACTCTTTCCTCAACCTGACGGCAGCGATGAACTCATGGCCGTCTTTCTTCATTGCAGGAAGCTCTTCGCAGATATAGTCGTATCCGATCCCTTTCTCCTCCAGACCGAGGGTGAAGTGGCTGATCGCGATGCCGATGTCGATCTTTCGGATATCAAGATCACCTGTCTGGTCTCCCTTCTTGTAGAAGCAGACCGTATCGCCATCGACAAGCAGACGCCATGGCTGCCTGTTGACCGCTGAAGGAGCCAGACGGACCATCTCCAGAAGTTCTTTCATCAGCGAGTCCTGTCCCTCATAAGGTGTGGCCATATCCTTCTCAAAGAACAGTTCGGCAGGATCGAGCCTCTTGTCAGCTCTGATCGCCTTTCGCATCGCGATCTCCTTGAGCGACATCTTCTCAGCCGGATAGCCCAGAGGGCTGATGCAAGGCATCACTTCATCCTCTTTGAGACCGATCGCCTTCTCAAAACCTTTCCGATCCATCGTTCCCGCGATCCAGGTCGTACCGATGCCCAGATCTGTTGCAAAGAGGACGATCCTTTCAAAAGTGAAACCGAAAGCTTCTTCCGCATGTTTCTGCTTCTTCATCTTGCCGGCAATAAAGGTATCGCATCCCGAGATCACCGGAACGGAAAGCACATCTTTTTCCTTGCTCAGGAAGTGCCATTCGATGTCGATGCCATAAGGGTTCTTCACATTTTCCGCAAAGGTCCTGATCTTCTCCAGATCCTCTGAACTCAAAGCCTTTCCATCAAAGCTGCGGACGCTCCGCCTGTTTCTGATCGCATCAAGGCTCATCTAAACCATCCTTTCCGCGAACGCTTTCGCCTCATTCAGCTGTCTTGCAGATGGTTTGCCTCTGACATAGAAAGATTCCTCTGCGACCTCGATCCCCTTTTCCTCCAGTTTCTTTCTGATCAGTTCGATCGAATGCTTTGAGATCCAGGTCGAGGAGAAGACCACCGCCTTCTTAACATCTTCCTTCTTCAATGTATCCATATATTCATTCAGATTCTTATCCAGACCATAGGCATAGAGAGCGCCGCCTATGAACAGGACATCCCCTTTACTGAAAGCCGCCTCTTTGCTGTCCACTGAGACCGCCTTTACACCGCAGGCATCAGCGATCGCCTCAGCGATGGCCTTCGTATTGCCCGAACGGGAATAATATCTGACCGAAATGTTCATGATCTTTTTCCTCCATAGCTTATGCTGAAATTATAGACTTTTCATTCCTTTCCTTGTTGCAGAACGCTTTTTGAAAGAAAGGAATTATTCTATAATAGTCTCATGGCACTGGACGGAATCACCTTATACAAAGTGAAAGAAGATCTTGAAAGACAGCTGCCGATCAGGATCAACAGGATCGCGGAAACATCGAAAACGCAGATCGTCTTTAATGTGCACGCCGACCGCCTGCGCACCAACCTGGTGATGTCTTTCCACTCCAATTTCAATCACATCTGTCTGTCCGACAAGAACTATACGACCTACAATGACCCGTCCACTTTCGTCATGGTCTTGAGGAAGTACATCCTCAACGGCATCATCTACAGGATCGAACAATTCGGCTACGACCGCTATCTGCTGCTTCACGTCAGGGCCAGAAACGAGCTCTACGACGAGAAAGAATATTTCCTTTCCGTCGAACTCATGGGCAAATACGCCAATCTGATCCTGGTATCAGAAGAAGGAAAGATCATCGACGCCCTGAAAAAGATCCCTCCATATGAAAATACCCGCAGGACCATCCTGCCCGGAGCCGTCTTTGAAAGACCGGAGAAACAGGACAAGAAAGATCCTTTCGAGACAATGGAGATCGACATGGATGAGTCACTGGTCAAACAGCTGCAGGGTTTCTCAAAACTGTTGCAAACAGAGATGCGCTGGCGCATCGATCACGGTGAGACCTTCAGGCAGGTCATGGATGAGATCGCCGCCTCAAACTCCCTGTATCTGCACAAGGTCAAAGACACTTATGAGTTCCATGTCATCCCTTTGAGACATCTGGGTGTCGAAGCTGTCCCCTGGAACATCCAGCAGGGCTTCGATGAGATCTACTATCAGGATGACGAGAAAGAAAGGATCAAGAATATTGCTGACGATCTTTTCAAAGTCGTCAAGCGGCAGCTCAAACACTACGACACCAAGATCAAGAAACTGGAACAATCCTTGCAGGATGCACTGAATCTGCAGTCCGACAAAGACAACGGCGATATCCTTTACACCTATCATGATCTGGAACAGAAAGGCCTCAAAGAAGTGGAACTCGAAGACTATGAAGGCATGCTTCGCAAGATCCCTCTGGATCCGAAACTTTCTGTCAAAGCCAACGCCAACAAGTACTACAACCAGTATCAGAAGAAACGCAAGGGCAAGATCTACATCGAGGAACAGATCGACATTGCAAAAAACGAGCTGACCTACTTCGAATCCCTGAACGAACAGCTCTCCATCGCAAACTATTCCGATGCCCTGGACATCAAAGACGAACTGTCCCGTTTCGGTTTTCTGAGAAAGAACGTCTCCAAAAACAAAAAGAAAAAGAAGGTCAATCTTTACGAAGTCCGCTATGGCGATTACACCATCTGGTTTGGCAAAAACAACCTGCAGAATGCCTTTCTGACTTTCGAATACGCCCACAGCGACTACACCTGGTTCCATGCCAAACAGTTCCACGGTGCCCACGTGGTCGTCAACAGTTCCAGACCGGATGAAGATCTGATCAGGACCTG
>JAILBD010000241.1 GCA_024681275.1 Erysipelotrichaceae bacterium | reverse complement strand
CATCAAGATCCTCTCTGGCCACTTTAGCGATCTCCCAGCCGCCGACGATCGGATTCTCTTCATTCGGGATATAAGTGACATCGCAGACATCCTCGTCATTCAGGACCGTCTTTGTGATCACATCATCCAGCAGTTCGCCATTCAGCAGCACTTCCCAGTAACCGAATTCGCCGTTTTCCCTGCCATTGATGGAAACGATATAACCTTCATCATCCAATTCATAAGTAAAGGTCCCGCCTTCAGCAAACGCATCAAAGAGATCTCTGATCACAGACTTTTCTTTCAGTTCTGCCATCATGCCGCTCTCTTTGCCTTCGCCTTCTATCAAGTTGATCGTGGCCGTGATATTCTTCTGACATCCCGACACCGCAAGACCAATCAGCAGCACGAACAATAAGATCGATAGTTTTTTCATTTCGGATTTTCCTCCTACATAACAATTATAAAACTTATGGAGCCATAACAGAATGGCTGTGATCCTTATCTATTTTAATATATTTCAGAGGTCCGTATCTGATAGACCCGATCAAATCTGCGCGATACGAAACAAAAGTGTATCTGCAGAAAGCCCATATGAATTAAAATGAAAAAAGAAGCATTGAACCTGGACAAGGAGAAGAAGATGAGTGAAGAAAAGAAGATCGATCTCGAAAAGTTTCAGCTGGATTTCCGGCGCCGATACATTCTGAAGAAAACAGTCAATCTGATGATGAGCTGTTTCATCACATTCTGTGGAGTCACTTCGATCCTTTATTCCGTTTATGTCCATGGCTCAAATCTGATCGACCGACTCAGATATATGACTTTTGACGGAACGATCTTTACGACCATCATCTCCGCGATCTTCACTGTCACATGCATGATCGAAGCTATCTACGAGATCGAGAACACGAGCCGCTTCGTCTATTTCATGCGCCTGTCCTCGGCGGTGACGGAATTCGTCATCTTTGCGGTCGTCATGTTCGGACTGACACCGCTGGTTCCCGACCAGCCGGATATCGTCACCTACACCGGGCTCATCATGCACATCGTCATTCCGGCGGCCACACTGCTGTGTTTCATCTTCAATGATGCGCCCATCGGAAAAATAAAATGGTATGAGCCTCTGCAGGGGACCTGGTACATCACGGTCTATGCGGTCGTCATGACCATCGTCTTCGCCTTCGGCATCCTGCCCCCTGAGAAAGCCCCGTATTCATTCCTGAATCTGCGGGACAGTTCGATCCCCTTCGTTCTGGCCTGCGGGATCGGCATCTACGCAATCGGCTATATCATAGGAATGCTGCTGATCAAACTCAACAACCGCCTCTCCTGGGTGTGGTTCTATGGTTTGAAGAAAGGCATAAAGAACAGACAATAGTATTCCATTCAATATATCCTAAAAGCAGGAATGCTGCCTCAGGGCAGCATTCCTTTATTCATTTCTCGGAGACAGGATCATCGAACCATCGCTGACGATCTCAGGCAGGACGCCATTCCATTTCTCATAGTACATCTTCTGCAGGATCTGATCCGTCAGACTCTCGGAAGTCGTCTCATTGACATATGCCTCCGCATCCGCTTCGATCCTTCTGACCTCCGCTTCCGCATTGGCCTCGATGATCTTGGTCTCAGCTTCCGTCTCAGCCCTCAGCTTATTCTGCTGAGCGACCTGTTTTGCCTCTACCGCATCCGTGAACGCATCCGTGAAGTCGATATCTTCGATGGAAGTGGAGACCAGTTCGATGTTGTATTTGGACAGTGAATTGCTTAATTCATCCTCGATACCCATCGCCAGTCTGGTCCGGTCGGTGATCAGCTCTTCAGCCGTATACTTTGCCGAAACCGTCTTGACAGCCTCCATCACGCTCGGTGAAATGACTGTTGAATAATATTCCTTGCCGATCGTAGAGTAGATCGTCATGGCCTCATTCTTGGATATCTGATAGTTCACAGTATAGATCATGTTGACCTCCTGGATATCCTTTGAGAATGCGCTCAAAGCCACAGTTTCCTTCTGGATCCGGTTGTCCATCTTGATGACTGACTGCCACGGAGCCTTGAAGTGAATGCCTGAATCGAGGGTATGATCTCCGACTTTACCGAAGGTCACGATGACGCCAGTATGACCGGTCGGCACCTTTACCACACACAAGAGGCTCAGCAGCGCTGTGCAAATGACTGCTGTTACGATAAAAATCCATTTCTTCTGTACTCTAATCATTGTTTTTCCTCCTTCATTGAGGTCTGAAGGCGATGTACAGATCTTTATATGTGAAAAATCATAAATCCTACCTTCAAACCAAATTGCACCAACTTTCCGCTCACGTCAGGGTTAACGACGATTCGATTCAAGATCTGATCTATGAGTTCTTATTAACTCATTATATGGTCATTTGACCTTGTATTTTTATTATACACATTTTTTCATGAATGCAACAGTATTTTTATACTTTTTATGAAATGATTCATATTTAAAAGAGCTTCCGCCATGTGGAAGCTCCCATAAACAGTTCATCCCTTATTGATCATCCCTGATATCGTAAACGAATACCTCGCTGATCTCCTCATCATAGCCTTCATAGAAGCCGCTTGGCATTCCGGCGATGATCCTGGCGCCTCTGTTATACAGAAGCAGGAATCGTCTCTGCTTCCGATCGAAAGTCAGGCCTTCGACCTCTCCCTGCCGGGTGACATCGTCGAAAGTCTTCTCCAGAACGGTCTTTCCCCTTTCCTTGCCCTCTGAAACATCGATCCTGTACAGATGATCCGGCGCACCATCATCGGCATCCCCGTCGTCGCTCGTCACATAAAGTCCGCCCTCGTAGCAAGCGATGCCCTGCAGCCACTTGGGACTGGGCTCCATCTTCAGCTTGCCCTTGTAGTCTCCTGAATCAAGGTCATACATGTAGAGGAATTCACTGGATGGATCATCGACCCACGAAGTCATGTAGACAGTCCGGGAATCCGGATCCACAGCGATCCCGCTGCATTCTAGCTGACCTGTGTCGGAACGGAAAGGAAAGACCCTCTTGAGCTTCAGTGTATCCCCGTCATAGACAGCGACCTGTATGTTCCTGCCTTCACCATCCATGAAGTATTCCACACCCAGATAAAGCTCATTGTCATACACATCGATATCGCCGATATGGTTGACCTCAAGGGCAAAGCCTTCAAATGGATCCATATTTTCTGCGACAGCGTTCCAATCGCTGTCATATTTGGTGAGGGTCTTTGAACCGCTCACCCAATAATACCCGTTTTCTGTGCATACGCCTTGTCTTCCCGCAACGCGATGTGCTTCCTTCAGATCATATCTGAAGGCAGGTCCGCTTCCTTTAGCGCATCCGCTCAAAAGCAG
>JAILBD010000256.1 GCA_024681275.1 Erysipelotrichaceae bacterium | reverse complement strand
TCGCAGCTCTCATAAAGCTGATCGAAACTGTATTCGCCGACTTCAAGATCCAGCTCTTGTGAAAGCTCCGGCGCATAGTGGTTCAGCATCCAGCCGCAGACCGTCACAAAGACCAGGATCGAAACGATCAGGAACGCATTGGCTGACCAGTTCAGGAAGCTCTTCTTCTTCACCAGCGTATAGACCAGGGTCGCGATCGCAGCGATGGCCAGAATTGCGGCACCGATATCCCAGACTGCGACCTTCAGGAACGAACTGAGAGAGGCCAGGAAAGCGATCCACTTCTTTGAAAAGATCCGATAGGCAGGGAAAAAGAAAGACGGATAGCTTCTGAAAAGGAACATCGCTGTTCCATCCAACACAAACAGAAGGATTGCCATTATGATCCGTTTCATATGAACCTATTTTACTATCATCCTTCCCTGTATATCGCAGTATCCGCTCTCTTGCCCCAGTGATGGGAGATGAGACGATGCCATTCCTCTTTCCTGACAGGACCTCCGAAACAGAGCAGTTCATAATCCACATCATAGATGTGATAAAAGATGCCGGTCGGCTCAAAACCGTTCCGCAGATAGAAGTTCCTCCTTCTCAGCTCCACGAGATAGTCCTCATCCTCTTGCCTGCATTCCTCGATATCGATGACGATCTTCTTCCCCTTCAGATCGAAGCAGATCTTCTTCAGAAGCAGTGAACCGTATCCCCGGGATCTTCTGTCTTCTCTCACACAGATGTAGCTGAGATAGACGAGATCCTTAAACAGATAGAGGAAATACATGCCCACGAGCTCCTCGCCGTCGTAGGCGGCAAACATCCGCTGTTCATCGCCAAGAGCCTGAAGCAGCCACGCGAAAGGGATCCTCTCATTATCCGGAAAGGATCTGTCATACAGCTTTTTGATCTCTTCGATATCGTCGCTCCTCCTGTATACCTGTTTACAGGTCAGCCCGACACGTCCATCCATATCCTTCATCTGTCCTCATCATAGAAAGAAAACCTCTTTTCTGCAAAGAGGCTGCTTTCATGACGCCAACGGCGTCCGATCCTGCGGGGTATCCGATCAGATCTCCCGTACGTTTTCCTCTTCCTGAGGCTGCGCCTTCGTCTTGCGCGCCTTCTTCAGAGAAGCCTTGAATTCTTCAACGCCCTCCCTCACCTCAGGAGACACTTCCAGCAGTTGGTCATATTTTGCCAGGGGCAGATCAACACTTCCCGAATACTGGAAACTAACCGACAGCTTATCCTTAGAGATGCCCGTTATGATACCGGAACTGCCAGTGGCCCTACTTCTTATAGACATGCCTATGACGTCCATTTCTTCCTCCATTCTGTCGATGATACTTTCTTTGATCTTTATCTAAATTATATCGCAAAACAGCAGCGAACAAAAAGTGTTTTTGTTTAAATATGAACATTTTTACTGCCTGATTTTAAAAGGCCTCACGGCCTTTGGATCACTTCGTCACATCCCAGATCATTTCTGAAATGCTTGGATGCGGGTGGACGACTTCTCTGAATTCGTTCACACTCATTTTTCTGGACACTGCGATCGCCAGCTCCCCGATCAGTTCCGATGCGTGCGGGGCGACGATCTGCCCTCCGACGATCACATCATCTGCAAGCAGGACCTTCACAAAACCGCTCTCGCTGTTCTCGATCAGACACCTGCCGTTGGCACCGGTCAGGACCTTTCTGGAAGTATAGCTGATCTCCTTGTCCTTCAGCTCCTCTTCGCTCATGCCGACCGAAGCGATCTCCGGATCGGTATAGACGGCACTCGGTATGCAACTCATGTCATTGGAAGGCTTCTGACCGAGGATCAGGTCGACGATGTTCTCGCCCTGTGCTTGAGCGACATGGGCAAGCTGGATGTTTCCGGACCTGGCATCGCCGATGACATAGATCCCTTCGACATCCGTTCTGCCATCTTCATCGCCGCAGACACCTCTGTTCAACTTCAGGGATACTGCTTCCGTAAAGAGTCCATCGACGGCAGCCCTTCTGCCGGTCGACATCAGTACCTCTTCCGCCTGCACCCTGACCTCATTGCCCTTCTTGTCGGTATAGGTGACTGTCCTGTCTTCCCCGATCTCGCTGACCGCGGCTGAGCAGAACACATCGATGCCTCTCTTCCTGAAGAACATCGCAAGCCTCGTGCCCAGATCCTTATCCAGGGTCGGAAGCAATCTGTCCGCCATCTCGATGATCGTGACCTTCACGCCGAAACCGTTCAAGGCATCGGCGATCTCGCAGCCGATGACGCCGCCGCCGATGATGATGAGCGATCCCGGAAGCCGGTAACCATCCTTCAGGACATCATCGGAAGTGATGCAGTATCCGCTTCCTTTGATCGGAGGGATGCTCGGAACGGAACCGGCAGCGATGATGATGTGATCGCCCTCATAGATCCCGCCGTTACAGGAGATCTGACCTTTGCCGCAGATCTTCGCCTCGCCCGCCACCACCTCGACCTTGTTGGCCTTCAGGGACTTCTCCACACCGCTCCTCAATTGTGAAACGACCGCGGATTTGCGCGCATCGACCTTCTCATAATCGAAAGACGTGTCCGCATTGAAAATGCCGAACAGTTCCGCATTCCT
>JAILBD010000246.1 GCA_024681275.1 Erysipelotrichaceae bacterium | reverse complement strand
CGTTGTGCAGATTCGACCAGGTCGCTCTGGCGCTCCTCGAACAGAGATTGATGTAATGATCCAGGAACTCCTCGTCATTGTTGATGGCGATCAGAGCACCCAGTCTCTGCCCGTAATAGGAGAAAGCCTTCGAACAGGAAGTCGCCATCAGGACCAGGACATCGTCGCTGATCCCGTTGAACAGGGAGAAATACGCCTTGGGATCTCCGCTGGCATAATCGATATAAGCGATATCGCAAAGCAGGATCACTTCCCTGTTCAAGCCATTCAGCTTGTCCATGATCGACTTCCACTCTTCCATAGAATAAGCGTGACCCAGAGGATTCTGACATGGCGAATTGATGATCAGAAAGACCTTCTGTTCGCATGCATCGATCGCCTTGAAGAGATCATCCAGATCATAGACATCATAGGTGATCGTCTTCAGATTGTGTTCTTCAGCGATGACCCTGTAGTTGCCCCAGGCGATCTTCGGATAGATGATCGTATCCCCCTCATCGAGACAAGTCACGATGGCCGTGGAGATCGCACCGGTACCGCCCGGTGTCGCGATGACGTCTGAGTGATTCTTCACTCTGCCATCCAGAACGAAGTCTTTGATCTCGTTCATATAGTCGCTGTTCCCTGCCGGAGACTGGGCATAAGCAGCCCTTCTGGCAGGACTCACCTTCATCTCGTTTTCATAGACGGAATCGTAAGTGAAGAGCTTGCCTTGTTCATCATAGAGACAGCCCGCTGTCGCGTTGATCGCCTCAGGGTCGGCCTTTGCCGCCTGCACGACAGAAAAGATATTATCGACATATCGTTTCGTATTCTCGTTTTTTCTGACAAATCTCATGATCAAAAAACCTCCTTGTCACAAAGCACAGCGACAGCTGTCGCATAATTCCTCTCATGGGAGATGGAAAGCAGGATCTCATAGTCCTTATATCTGATCTCAGGCTTCCCCTTCTCATCATTGGTGATATTGAGATCGCTCATATTCGGCAGCTCACGATCGGAAAGGCACTTGATGATAGCCTCTTTCGCCGCAAAACGACCGGCCAGAAACTGGATCTTTCTGGTCTCAGACATCTCTTTTGTGCGCTCCAGTTCATCTGACGAAAGCACCTTCGCCATGAAACCGTCCGAGATCACCTTTTTCACTCTTTCGATCTCGACGATATCTGTACCGATCCCTGATATCATTGATACAATCCTTTCAGATCGCTGCTGCGATCATTCCTCCTCAGTTCCTCATAGACCGCCTTGAGCTGCTGTTCATAGCGGTTGGCATTGAAATTCTCCAGCAGAGTCAGACCTTTGAGCTCTTCAGGCAGATAGGCGATCTTATGGAAACAGTCATAGCGCTCATAGGAATACCGCTCATCCTGAGGCAGTCCCACAGGTGTCAGCTTCAGATAAGCCGGCATCTCATAAGCCCTGTTCTCGACGATCGAAGACGCCTTGTGAACGGCATCCGTGGCAGTCCTGGACTTCGGGGAGAGACAGAGGTCGATGACATGGACACCCAAAGGGATGATCGCCTCCGGAAAACCGACATACTCCGCCGCTTCACAGGCTGCATAAGTCCTGGAAGCCAGCTGCGGATTGGCCAGACCGATATCTTCATATGCGATGACCAGCAGTCTCCTGCAGATCGAAGTCACATCACCGGTCTGCGCCAGCAGAGCCAGATAGTAAAGCGCCGCATCGGCATCAGAACCTCTGATGGACTTCTGAAAAGCCGAAAGCAGATCATAGTAGCCATCATCGGAACCGAAGGAGCGGTTGTTGACGTTTTTGCAGTTCTCAGCCACGATATCCTTCGTGATGTGCCCGTCCTTGGACAGGATAGCTGAGATCTCCAGGATATTCAGAGCAAAACGGATGTCACCGTTGACGCAGTCGCATATCAGTTCCCTGGCATCCTCATCCATCTCATATTCACCCCTCAGACCTTCCGGATCCGCCAGGGCATGTTCGATGCCCTCCTTGATGTCTTCATTGCTCAAAGGCTTGAACTCAAAAAGATGGCATCTGGAACGGATGGCCGGATTGATCGAATGATAAGGATTGGCGGTCGTCGCACCGATCAGGATGATCGAGCCGTCTTCCACGTGCGGAAGCAGAAGATCCTGCTTGTCTTTGTTCAGACGATGGACCTCATCGCAGATGAGGATGAGCTGCTCAGACAGTTTTGCTTCCAGAAAGATCGCATCAAGATCCTTCTTGTTCCCCGTGACCGCATTGAAACGGCGGTACGGTTTCTTCAGTTCGTTGGCGATGACTCTCGCCAGTGTCGTTTTTCCTGTCCCCGGCGGTCCATAAAAAATACACGAAAAGATCGTGTCATTCTCGATGCATCTGCGGATCACGCCATCTTTTCCGACCAGATGTTTCTGGCCCAGGATATCATCAAGAGACGACGGACGCAGTCTGAACGCCAGCGGCTGTCTCATTCTCCTTCTCCAAAAAACCGATCACATCACTGAGCTGATAGGTATGCAGATCGGCATAAGCGCGGTCTTCATCGCTGATGTAAGCCAGATCCTCCACCACGATCAGACGGCAGCCGCCTGCTCGGGCAGCTGCTGAACCGTTATGACCGTCTTCGAGCACGATCGCCTCGCTCTTGTCAACGCCAAAATGAGCGATCGCCTTCAGGAAGATCTCCGGATCCGGTTTGCCATGTTCCACCTCATCACCCGTGATGATGTAATCGAAATAATCAAAAAGACCCGTATTGTGCAGGCTCTTGTGTGCCTGTTTTCTGTGTGTCGAAGTGGCGATCGCCATCAGGATATGATTCTTCCGGCAGTAATCCAGAACTTCGATGGCACCGGGACGCAAAGGGATCACATCGTTTTCGATCGCATCCGCGATCCTCTCATTCAGGATGCGCATATACTCTTCGATCGGAAAAGATTCTCCCATGAATTCAGCGACATACTTCTTGTAGAGCCCCCAGTCATTTCCCATCATCGAACGAAGATACGCCTCATCGACCGGAGAACCCAATTCAGTGGAGACCTGTCTTCCCAGTCTGAGATAGATGTATCTCTCAGAGTCCAGAAGAAGGCCATCCATATCAAATACACATACTTTGATCATAGCAACTCTATTATATAATGATTCGAAGCCTATCCCGTTATATTCTGGGAAAACAAACGGGTCAAAAGAGACGAAACACAAAAAACAGAAGAGTTTCATCTCTTCTGTTTTTGATCACCTTACTGTTTTGCG
>JAILBD010000192.1 GCA_024681275.1 Erysipelotrichaceae bacterium | reverse complement strand
TTTTTTGATTTTGCATAGGGTGGGTTTGAAACAGTATCTATGCTAATATGAAAAGAGAAAAACGGGATAAAGAACGTCATGCAAAGAAGAGAGATGGAAATGAAAAAAGCGGGAATGAGGATGAGCGTCCTGATGGGTGCTTCGATGAGTCTCATCCTTTCACTGATCGGTCTATTGAGTGCGGGTCAGCTGCATCTGAGAAGTCTGCTGGTCAATTTCGTCATCAGCTTTGCGATCAGCTTCCTGATCGGCCTGATCGTCCCGATGCGCAAGATCTCGGCTGCGCTGATCGAAAGGATGAAGTTTCAGCCAGGAAGCCTGAAGGCGAGGCTGTCTGAAGCACTGGTCTCAGATCTGTGCTATTCGCCGCTGATGACTTTCATCATGGTCCTCATTGCCTACCGTCAGGCTGTTTCCCATGGGGCAAGGATACCGTTTCTTCCGATGCTGCTGGAGTCTGAGTGCATCAGCCTGATCGCGGCTTTCATTGTCATTTATCTGCTGAGTCCGGTCCTGATGAAGATCGCCTTCAGAGGCGTTCAGGTCCCGGAAGACAGGAGGGATCATAGATGAGACTGCTGTGTTTTGATGTCGGCGGAACGCTGATCAAATCCGCCGTGTTGAATGAGGAACTCGAACTGAGCAGGCAGGACAGTGTTCCGACGCCGTTTACGGATCTTGAAAGCTTCATCTCTGTCATCACGGACAGGTATCAGGAGTGCAGAGAGGAAGTTGAAGGGATCGCGATCTCGATGCCGGGCATCATCGATGCGAAAAAGGGCATCTATTACAGCGGCGGCGTCTTCAGGTATCCGCATCCGCAGAATATCGCCGAAGTGCTGAGTGAACGCTGCGGCTGTCCGGTCAGGATCGAGAACGATGCCAAGGCTGCCGTCCTGGCGGAGTTCCATGAAGGTGCCCTGCGGGGGTGTCAGAACGCCTGCGTCTTCGTCATCGGTACCGGTGTCGGCGGCGGACTGATCATCGATTCCAAAGTCGTCAGGGGCCCGCATTTTTCGGCCGGCGAATTCTCCTTCGTCAACACGGAGAACGGGAAATACGATGACATCGATTACATGGTCGGGCACCGCTGTTCCACGGACTTCCTATTGAGAAGATACAAGGAGCTCAAAGGGAGCGAGGAAGAGATCGATGGCCGTGCCTTCTTTGCCAGACTGGAGAGCGACGATGCGGCCAGGGAAGCTTTCGATGAGCTCTGTACGAATGTGGCTCTGCAGATCTACAATCTGCACTGGCTCCTGGATCTGGAGAAGGTGGCGATCGGCGGAGGCATCTCCAGACAGCCGATCCTGACGGAAAAGATCAGGGAGAAATTTGCAGAAGTGAAAGAAAAGTCCTTTGCCGGACAGGTGGGATTCGAGATGCCGGTGGAGATCGTGACGTGCCGCTTCTGCAACGATGCGAATCTGATCGGAGCCTTCATCTCCTATTGCGATCAAAGAGGATAACAAAAAGATCGGATGTCCATGACGGGATCATGGATCATCCGATCTTTCATTTTCAGTAAGTCAGCAGATCTCTTCCTTCTTCCGGGCAGGTGTACAGAGAGATCTCTTTCCCTTCCATGACTTTTGCGGTGGTCTCATAGGCGACATCCAGGGTGTTGTTGTTGAGCGAGATGTGGGCCAGTATGAAGTTCCTGGTCCCTGTCTCATACAGTCTGGCGATCGTAGCCGCGCAGTCGTCGTTTGACAGGTGTCCGTATTTGGAGAGTATCCTTCTTTGCAGGTCTTTGGGATAGGGACCATTCTTCAGCATTTCCACATCGTGGTTGGATTCGATGATGACGACGTCGGATCCGGAAAGTTCTTCAACGATCGTATCGCTCATCAGTCCGCAGTCGGTGACGAAGCCAACTTTTCTGTTTTTTGTGGCGAAAGTGTATCCGCAGGTCTTGACGAAGTCGTGCGGGACATAGAACATCCGGACTGTCAGGCCGTTGATGTCCGTATCGGCGTAGGCGTCAATGATGGACTTGTTCGCTTTGATGTTGCGGATATTGTACATGTGGGAGGCGTCACCGTAAACGAGACAGGAAGTGTTGTTGGCGATGGCCGGAGCCGCCTTGATGTGGTCGGAATGCGAGTGGGTCAGAAAGATCGCTTCGATATCGGCAAGGTCTCTGCCGTGTCCGTTCAGCGTGTCTCTGACTTTGCGCATACCGATGCCCATGTCGACGAGAAAACGGTGATCTTCGATCTCGATGTAGATGCAGTTGCCGGTAGAGCCTGAGCCTATCGGGATGATGTTGATGGAACCCATAAATCAATGATAACAGAGACGTTGTCTCCCTGGTCTATAATAAATACATGAATATGAGGACTTATTCCAAAAAATACGCGTTCATCCTGGTCGCGCTGTATATCGCTTTGCAAAGGACGCTGCCCAGGCTGTTCACACAGAAGACAATGAGCAGGGAGATCCTGCTTCGTCTTGGTCTGGGTCTGATCGCCTTCTGTTTCGTCTATCTGATCGTGGGAAAGAGGGTCTTTTCCTATTTCGGAAAGGGAACCAGCTACAGCATCAGCAGACTCCTGATCCTTTGTCTGCCGTCATTCCTCTTATGTGCCATGGCTCTGTCGATATCGTTTGGAACAGAGGAGCTTGTGCGGAACTGGCTTCCGCAGCTGCTCACGCAGTTCGTCCTTTTCCTGAGCGTCGGTTTTTATGAGGAGATGGTCTATCGGGTCCTGATCAATGATGCGGTCCTCACTTCGCTGAACAAGAGGAAGCATGTCTTTCTTTATGCCGCGTTGATCTCGGCGTTCCTCTTTGGTGTGACGCACATCATCGACAGTTCCTTTCATTCAAAGATTGAAGTCATCAGCGCTCTGCTGAAGATCGTTTCCACCGGCATGATCGGCACGGCTTTCCTGTTCATATTCTGGAAGACAGAGAACATCCTGGGCTGCATGATCATACACATGCTGTTTGATTTCCTTCCTTCCATCGGAAACTGTCTCTTTGAAGATACGAGCGTCCTCCATGTCGAATATGTCATGGATGGCAGGATGGGGATCATGGCGATATCCGTCTACTGTCTGGAGATCCTTTGGGCTTCCTATATCCTCTTCCGTCTGTGGAAGAACGAGCTGCA